>JBCBDZ010000108.1:0-10714 GCA_038529225.1 Pseudomonadota bacterium
CTCGGCCAGCGGTTCGTTGCGGAACATGTGCCCGTAATCCTTGACCGTCGTGCCGCATCCCGAAGTGTTGATCGCGATGGCGTCGAGGCCCTCGCCGTCCATCTCCCGCGCCCAGGCCGTAATGTTTTTTGCCGCGGTGCCGTGACTTTCGCTGGTCTTGCCCATGTGGTGGGTCAGCGCGCCGCAACATCCCGCCCCTTTAGCCACCACCACCTCGCATCCCAGTCGAGTCAGCAGGCGGATGGTGGCATCGTTGATGTCGGTGTTCAGCGCCTTTTGCGCACAGCCTGTCATCAGCGCCACGCGCATCTTTTTCTCAACCTTTGGTGCAAAGCTTTGCGGGTCGTCATTCCGGCTGACCGGTGGGATCTGTTTCGGGGCCATTTCCAGCATCGCACGCAGGCGCGCATCCGGCATGGCCCAGGCAAAGGGGCGACCAATCTTGGCGCCCAGCAAGGCCACACGGAACCGCATGGGGTAGGGCAGAATCTTTGCCAGCACCCACCGAAGCACGCGGTCGGTCAGGGGGCGTTTGTAATTGTCTTCAATGTACTCACGCGCATGGTCCACCAGATGCATGTAGTGCACGCCCGAGGGGCATGTCGTCATACAGGCAAGGCAGGACAGGCAGCGGTCGATATGCTTGACCACCTTTTCATCCGGCGTGCGGTCATTCTCCAGCATGTCCTTGATCAGGTAGATGCGCCCGCGCGGGGAGTCGAGCTCGTCCCCCAGCACTTGATAAGTGGGGCATGTGGCCGTGCAGAACCCGCAATGCACGCAGTTGCGCAGGATTTCATTGCTGCGCTGAATCGCAGGTTTGGTCAGCTGTTCAGGGGTGAAATTGGTTTGCATTTTTAGAATACCGTTGGGGCAATCATAACGGCGTAGCTTGCGACAACAATCGCAGCGGCTCCTGTCGTGTATGTTTTTCGGGATAGGGTCGGAAATATGAAACGGCGTACAGCACGCCATGCACACGCCGTGCCAGTCAGAATGATCAGTGCCATAACCAAAGTGGGTGCGAGCCGCCCTGTATAGCCTGCATCCGTTTCTTCGGGCCAAACCAGAACGAGTACAGCGACAAGCGCGAAAATCAGTGCAATTGCACTCCAGATCGCAACACGTCCTCGGGGCATTCCGGTAACGAATGCGACGATTGCCGCCGGCATCATCACAAGCAAAATGAGTGGAAGTGTATCAGCAAAGGTCACGCCGCCATCAGCCCCGGATTGAGGATGCCACGCGGATCAAACCGCGCGCGCAGGGCCGCGCTGAGGGCGGCGACACCGGGGGCCTCCGGTTGAAAGACGGGGACAGCGGCCCGCATCTTGTCCGGGGCTTTCATAAGTGTCGCATGGCCGCCCAGTCCGGCAACGGTTGTTTGCAGATGGGCATGGGCCTCAACCTCGGCTGAATCCTGACCGATCCAGAGCAAACCACCGCCCCAATCCATCATTGCATGACTGCCACTTGGCAAGCTGGCAATGACCGCAGGCCCATTGCCCGGCTTCACCGACACGCGCCACACAGCGGCGCAGCCATGCAAGGGAACAGCATCGCGCACTTGGGTCCAATCCGCATTATCGTCCCGCGTGACACTGCCGTGGCTGGCGAGCAGGTCACCCAATGCCTCGGCGCGGTAATCGACGGAAGGGGCAAACCCTTCAAGGCGCAACCAGACGGCACCGTCAGTCCATGCCGCACCTGACACTTCGTAGGGTGATCCAAGTGCCGCGCTCATTGCCGCGACCGCCTGTGCGGGGGTGAGGTCTGCAATCACTAGGGTGGCCGTTGCCTCGACGGAGGGAAGCACTTTCAGGCTCACTTCGGTCAGCACGCCTAGCGTGCCCCAAGACCCCGACATCAGCTTGACCAGATCATAGCCGGTGACGTTCTTCATCACACGGCCGCCGTTCTTGATGACCGTTCCCGCCCCATCAACAAAGCGCACACCCAGGGCAAAGTCCCGCGCCGCACCCGCCTGAATGCGGCGGGGGCCGCTGGCATTCGTGGCGATGACGCCGCCAATGGTGGATGCACCTTTCGTGCCCAACAGACCGGTCAGGCTATAAGGTTCAAAGGCAAGACGCTGATTTTCCTTGGCCAATGTCGCCTCAATTTCGGCCAGAGGCGTGCCCGCCTGGGCCACAATGGTCAGCGCGCCGGGTTCATACAGGGTCACACCCGACAGGCCAGAGACATCCAGCACGTCGGCGCTGGCTGGTCGCCCGACACTGCGGGTGCCGCCGCCACGCACAGTCAGCGGGCCATTCGCCCCGCGCACCGCCTCTGCCACTTCCGCTTCCGTTTTCAACTTCGTCATCTTCTCTAATTCAAATAAATTCCGGGGGTGAGGCGCATAGCGCCGAAGGGGCGCACCCCTATTCCGCTGCAATCGCAGGGCTGCGGCGTGGTTCTGACACGGATAGGGGAAACACCTTGGCCGGGTTGAGCAGCCATTTGGCGTCAAACACATCCTTGATGGCCATCTGCGCCTCCAGATCGGCAGGGGCGTATTGATGAGTCATCAAGTCCCGCTTTTCGATGCCAACGCCGTGTTCGCCCGTAAGGCAGCCACCGACCTCGACACACAGCTTCAGCACCTCTGCACCAAACGCTTCACAAATCTCCAGATCGCCGGGCTTGTTGGCGTCGTAACAAATCAACGGATGCATGTTGCCATCACCAGCGTGAAAGACGTTGCCGACAGGCAGGCCGTATTCCTTGGACATCTCGCCGATGCGGCGCAGGACGTAGGGCAGTTCGGAAACCGGGATGGTTCCGTCCAGACACATGTAGTCGCTAACCCGGCCGATGGCCGAAAAGGCGGCCTTGCGTCCTGCCCAGATGCGCGCGGATTCTTCGGCGCTGGCACTTTCACGCAAGGCGACCGGGTTGTGGCGTTTCGCAATTTCGGTGATCAGGGCAAGCTGGTCGTCGATCTCTTGCTCCGACCCTTCGACTTCGACAATGAGCAAAGCCTCACACAGAGGATAGTCGGCCTTTGCGAAATCTTCGCACACCTCAATCAACATTTTGTCCATGAATTCGATGGCAACAGGCAGCACGCCGGCCTTGATGATGTCACCCACACAGGCCCCGGCGACCTCTGCGCTGTCAAAACCCATCAAGACTGGTCGTGCACCCTCCGGTTTGTGCAGGATGCGCAAGGTGGCCTCGGTCACCACGCCCAACTGTCCCTCGGAGCCGCAGATGACACCCAGCAGGTCCAGCCCACCGGAATCCAGATGCGCGCCACCGATTTCGACGACGGTCCCGTCCATCTGGACGAGGGTAACGCCCATCAGGTTGTTGGTGGTCACACCGTATTTCAGGCAGTGCGCCCCACCCGAATTCATCGCGATATTGCCTGCAATGGCACAAGCCAACTGGCTCGAAGGATCGGGGGCATAGAAAAACCCGTCTGATTCGACAGCGCCCGTTACGCTCAGATTGGTGCGGCCCGTCTGCACACGTACAAACCTGTTGTCGTAGTCTGTTTCCAGAACGTCATTCATGCGGGCCACGCCAAGGATCACGCAGTCGGCAGTAGGCAGCGCGCCACCGGCCAAAGACGTGCCGGAACCGCGGGGCACAACGGGCACCCCTTCGGCATGACAAATGGACAAGACTTCAGACACTTGCGCCGTGGTGGATGGCAGGACGGCCACCATCGGGGGGCAACGATAGGCGGTCAGGGCGTCACATTCATATGCACGCGTTTCAGCCGGATCGTCGATGACGGCGTCTGCGGGCAAGACCTCGCGCAACCGAGACACAACGCGCGCCTTGCGGGCAAGGACCTCGGGATCAGGGACTGGCATTTCCATCGGGTGTCTCCTCTGGGATTGGTAAAATAATATGACCAATTTTGGCCCGATGCAATCTCTATCATTGCGGTGTAAGAGCGCAGGCATGACATGGATTGATCGCATTGCTCTTTTTTCCACGCTGGATGGCGCCGCATTGGTTTTCCTGGTGATCGTATGGCTTGGGATAGGCTGGCGGATCGAGCACTCCACAGCCCGTCACCTTTCAACGTCACAGATCATGTCCGGTTACCGGCGCGAATGGATGCGGCAGATGATCACGCGGCAGCCACGTATTTTCGACGCGCAAGTCGTCGGCAGTCTGCGGCAGGGTACGGCCTTTTTTGCCTCCACGTCGGTGATCGCGATTGGTGGCACTCTGGCAGTGATCGGTAACGCCGAACGGGTGACGGCCATTGCAAACGATCTGACCCTCATGGATACACCCGCTTTCGTGTGGGAGATCAAACTTGTCGTCCTGGCACTGTTCCTGAGCAATGCGTTCCTGAAATTCGTCTGGGCGAACCGGTTGTTCGGCTATGCGGCTGTCGTGATGGCGGCGGTGCCAAACGACGTCGACGACCCGTTATGCGAACCCCGCGCCATGCAGGCCGCAGAAGTGAACATCACCGCCGCGCGTTCATTCAATCGTGGGTTACGCTCTGTTTATTTTGGGCTCACTTGCGCGGCGTGGCTGGCAGGGCCAATCCCGTTGATGGTGGCAACCATATTCACATTTGGGGTCATCTGGCGAAGAGAGTTTGCATCCAACTCGCGCAACATTCTGCTGGGCACGCAGACGTGACAAGACAAGGCGACCTTTTCCAGTTTAATTTCTCTCCATGCTACGTTTCATCTTTGCCCTCGCCCTGACGGCCGGCCCTGCGCTTTCCGAAGAACCGGTTATCGAAAATGTGACCGTCACGCGCACCGCCCCGGAAACCTATCGTTTTGACGTGACCATCCGGCATCCGGACACGGGATGGGATCACTATGCCGATGGATGGCGGGTGCTGGATATGGACGGGAACGAACTGGGCATGCGCGTGCTGTTCCACCCTCATGTCAATGAACAGCCCTTCACGCGCAGCCTTGATGGCGTGAAAATTCCGGGCGGCATGACCCAAGTTCAGGTTCAGGCGCGCGACCTGCCCGAGGGCTGGAATGCTGGTACAACGATTGTCGACTTGCCCTAGAAGACAACCGGAGAAGGGGGCCAACCTCCTAGGGCCTGCGGCTTCACCCCCCGGAATATCTCCTGCCAGGAAAAGACAGCCTCTCGTCCGCTTCCTCTGACTGAAAATACCATGGGGAGTCCGAAGGACGGAGCAAAGCCCCTGAAAAATCATGTCGCCGTAAGGCGGTCATCGGATTACGCACGATGGTAAGGCGACCCGGCCAGGATCGAAGCGGCGCGGTAGAGCTGTTCCGCCAGCATGACGCGCACCAGCATATGCGGCCATACCATCGCGCCGAAGGACAGGAGATGATCCGCCTCTGCCCTTAGCGACGGGTCGATGCCGTCTGCACCCCCAATGACAAAGGCGACGTCGCTGCGTCCCGCATCTCTCCACCCACCAAGGCGTTTGGCAAAACCGGGCGAAGGTTCAACCCGGCCCCGTTCATCAAGACAGCAGATCAATGCCCCTTTTGGCACAGCGCGCCGCAACAGATCGGCCTCGGCTGCCATCCCACCGCCCTTGCGGTCCTCGACCTCCACAACGGACAACGGGCCCAAGCCGAGGGCCCGGCCCGTTCTGTCAAATCGGGTGGTATAGTCAGAGATCAGGTCGGCTTCGGGCCCGCCACGCAAGCGGCCAACAGCACAGATATGTACACGCATCAGAGTGGCGTCAGTTGCTCGCGGTCGGCTGCCACATCTTTTCGAGTTGATAGAACTCGCGTACTTCGGGACGGAAGATGTGGACGATTACGTCGCCGGTATCGATCAGAACCCAATCGCCCGTCCCCTTGCCTTCGGTCCGGGCCGTGACGCCGAATTCGCCCTTGAGACGTTCGACCAGCTTTTCCGACATGGCCGACACCTGACGTGTGGAGCGGCCCGAGCAGATGATCATGTAATCACCAATCTCGGTCTTGCCGCGCAGATCAATCTGCACAACGTCTTCGGCTTTGTCATCAGAGAGAGAGGAAAGAACAGCCGCAAGGAGCGTCTCGCTTGTGGCTTGCGTTTTGGCCGTGGCGATCATGCCAGCAGCCCCGTCAGCGGCGCGTACCGCTTCAGCAGAAATTGACAGGACATTGTCCTCCTTTTCATCGCGCCGCCCAAATCCCCGACGCTGGGACGTCTTCATGGTAACAACGTGAAAGTGACATTTCAATGAATGCCGCATCTGACAGCAATGTGACGCGCCGTCTGCCTAATCGGGCGGCACCCGGTCCAACGCAGCGCTTGCTTGATTGGCTGGGGGAATCCCGTTAACAGCATGCCCATGACCCGCCTCTTTGACATGGATGACCGCGCGCGCCTGCGCGAACGCTTTTTCGGGGCGACGCACACGGTACTTGCGCGCCTATAAGGCTGCGCATCCGTCATCCAGTCAAACACCGCACATCAAAGGGAGAGGACCATGTCCCCCAAGACGCTCTACGACAAAATCTGGGATGCTCACGTTGCCCACGAGGCCGAAGACGGCACCTGCCTGCTTTATATCGATCGCCACCTTGTACACGAGGTCACCAGCCCGCAGGCCTTTGAAGGGTTGCGCATGGCGAACCGCCCTGTGCATGCGCCGGACAAGACGATCGCCGTACCGGATCATAACGTGCCCACAACGGCCGGACGCGACGATCCCAAGAACATGACCGAAGACAGCGCCATTCAGGTCGCGGCGCTCGACAAGAACGCCAAGGATTTCGGGATTCATTACTATCCCGTGTCCGATATCCGTCAGGGCATCGTGCATATCGTGGGCCCCGAACAGGGCTGGACCCTGCCCGGCATGACAGTGGTGTGCGGTGACAGCCATACTGCCACCCACGGCGCATTCGGCGCGCTGGCCCACGGTATCGGTACATCCGAGGTGGAACATGTGCTGGCCACCCAAACGCTGATCCAGAAAAAATCCAAGAACATGAAGGTCGAGATCACCGGTAAGCTCGCGCCCGGTGTCACAGCCAAGGACATCACCCTGTCCGTCATCGGCAAGACCGGTACCGCAGGCGGCACCGGTTATGTCATCGAGTACTGCGGTGAGGCGATCCGCGATCTGTCCATGGAAGGGCGGATGACCGTCTGCAACATGGCCATCGAAGGTGGTGCGCGCGCCGGCCTGATCGCGCCTGACGAAAAGACATTTGCCTACTGCAAGGGACGCCCTCACGCCCCCAAGGGCGCACAATGGGAAGCCGCGGAAGCGTGGTGGAAAACGCTTTATTCCGATGACGACGCGCATTGGGACGAAGTTGTCACGATCCGGGGCGAAGACATTGCACCGGTCGTCACTTGGGGCACGTCGCCCGAAGACGTGCTGCCCATCACGGCAACCGTCCCTTCCGCAGATGACTTCGAAGGGGGCAAAGTCGGCGCGGCCCAACGCTCGCTCGACTATATGGGTCTCACACCCGGCACACCGCTGACAGATATCGAGATTGATACGGTCTTTATCGGGTCCTGCACCAACGGGCGCATCGAAGATCTGCGCGCCGCTGCCGAAATCCTCAAAGGCAAGAAGATTGCCGTGAAACGGGCGATGATCGTACCCGGCTCGGGCCTCGTGCGTGCGCAGGCCGAAGAAGAAGGGCTTGCCGACATCTTCAAAGAGGCCGGGTTCGAATGGCGTCTTGCGGGATGTTCCATGTGCCTTGCGATGAACCCGGACCAACTGAGCGAAGGCGAACGCTGTGTGTCCACGTCGAACCGCAACTTTGAGGGGCGGCAGGGATACAAGGGGCGTACGCATCTTGTCTCTCCGGGGATGGCCGCAGCAGCTGCCATCACGGGCAAGCTGACGGATGTGCGCGAGTTGATGTAGCTTTTGGTGAACGTACTTCACCAAGCGAAACTCTGAATTGGAGCGCTGACATGAAACTGTGGGTCCGCTGGCTTGTCATTGGATTACTGTCGATCGTCTTTGGTATCTTTGTGCTGCTCAATCCAGTTGCGGCCTCGTTCGCCGTCACGGTTGTGGCAGGCGCCTTGTTCATGTTGATGGGAGCGGTGCAAATCTGGGCTGGCGTCAGCGGAGAGGAGGGCAGTTCGAAAATACTGGGAATCGGACTGGGTGTCCTGATGCTGCTCTTGGGTGTTTCGCTGACGTTCCAGCCGCTTGAGGGCATAATTTCTCTGGCGACGCTGGCCACGATCCTTATCGGTTTCAACGGTGTGCTGCGGCTGATCTCGGGCTGGAACATGCGCGAGACACCGCTGTTCTGGCCGATGCTGATCTCGGGTGCGCTTTCAGTCTTGCTCGCAGGCTACATCGTTGCCAATTTCTTTGAGATTGCGCCACAACTTCTGGGAATTCTCTTGGGCATCGAGCTTTTGTTCAATGGCGCCGGACTGGTTGCACTGGCGGTTTTCCTGCGCACGGCCAAGGGTGTCATCAAGGCAAAGCTGGAAGAGCGGTTGAACAAGTAAATCTGCCATTCCGGCTCGAAAGGAAACATACGATGATCCGCAAATTTGGATCTGAAACCGGGCTGCTTTTGATTGATGTGCAAAAGGGCGTGAACGTGTTTGAACATTGGGGCGGTGGTCCGACGGGGCGACGCAACAACCAGGGCGCCGAGGCACAGATGCAAAAGCTGCTGACGCGCTGGCGGGCTGCGGGGTTGCCGGTGTTCTTTACCCGGCACGACAGTCGCGAAGATGCCTCACCGCTCAAATTCAGTTTGCCGACTGGTGATCAGATCGAAGGGTTTGAACCGCGCGCGGGCGAAGTCGTCATTGAAAAGGACGTGAATTCGGCCTTTGTGGGCACCGATATGGAATTGCGGATGCGCCAGTACAACGTAAACCGATTGGTCGTGGCGGGGTTCTTTACCAACTTTTGCGTGGAAACTTCTGTCCGGATGTCGGGGAACATGGGATATGATACCTATCTGGTCCACGACGCCTGCGCGACCTGTAACCGGATCGGACCTGATGGGACGGATTATGACCCGCAACTGCTCCATGACATCACCGTGTCCAATCTGCATGGCGAATTCTGCACTGCCATAGATACGGAAACAGCCTTGCGCATCAGCGCAGAAGACGCACCCGATTTGATGCGGGTTCAGGGAAACGAATAACGCCCGACCGGGCAGGAGACCTACAATGGATAAATTCGACACTCTCACCGGGATTGCAGCGCCCATGCCGCTGGTCAACATCGACACCGATATGATCATCCCCAAACAGTTCCTGAAGACGATCAAACGCTCAGGACTTGGGGTAAACCTGTTTGACGAGATGCGATTTGATCGGGAGGGCAACGAAAACCCTGACTTCGTTCTGAACCAGGACGCTTATCGAAAGGCGGAGATTCTGGTGGCCGGCGATAACTTTGGCTGCGGGTCATCGCGCGAACATGCACCGTGGGCCATCAAGGACTTTGGGATTCGCTGCGTGATCTCCACCAGCTTTGCCGACATCTTCTACAACAACTGTTTCAAGAACGGCATTCTGCCCATCACACTGCCTGCCGACGCGGTCGATGTGTTGATGAAGGACGCCGAAAAAGGCGCCAACGCCCGCATGACCATTGATCTTGAGGCGCAGACCGTGACGACGTCGGATGGTGAAGTGTTCAGCTTTGAGGTCGACAGTTTCAAAAAGCACTGCCTGCTTGAAGGGCTGGACGATATCGGCCTGACCATGGCCAAGGCCGACAGTATCAAGAGTTTCGAGGCGCAAGCGGCACAGGCACGTCCCTGGGTGTGAGCCTTGGTTAACCAACTCTCGGTAGAAACAGATGCTGCTATGCATCCCGCAAGGCCCAAACACAACATCTTGGGTCTTGCCTAAAACCCGCCTTACAAATGATGCACAAAGGCACCACCCCCTCCCTGAAATTGCCCTAGCTGTTACGTTTGATTAACCACGAGACTTGAGCGACCGGGTCAATCAAGGCACAAATGGGGCAACAATGAGGCAACCCGCCTGACCCGGTGGGATCAAGTTGGGACAAGCACGCGGCAACGTATCGCGGCTGACCAGTTTGAAGGGAACGAGACGTGATAGCACGACTATACGGTGCCGCTATACGCGGCCTGCTCATGGCTTTGGTGATTGCCGTGCCCGCACTGATTGTGCCGGGTATGTCCGCGGACGCGACGCAAGCGACTGTTTTAATTGCGCTTTTGGCGTTCGTCCTGACATTTGTCGAATACAATTCGAACAGCCCCAGCATCGTGGAATTTCGCGATGCCGCACCGTTTAACCGGCTGCGTTTCGCCGCGTTGTTCGCCACGGTCTTTATGCTCAGCATGATCTGCAAGGGTCAGGTTGACCCGACACTGACCACAAAAGCGCTGACATCCGTCGGCACAATTGTGGGCAACAGCATTGATTTCCCCTACTCTCCGGTGCGGATGGTCGTGCTGACCCTGCCCGCTGGAACCGACTACGCCGTTGTCGAAATCGTGCGCACCGCGGCGGGCCTCGCCTATCTCGCGTCGTTGAGCGTGATGGCGGCTTTCCTTGTCCTGGTGCGCATCCTTGGATGGCCGTCCCGCAAAGGGGCATTCAACGTATGGGTGAACCTGCCGATGTTCGATCCGACCACGGGTGGGGACGTGCTGAACCGTCTGAACCGGGATGCGCGCATCAACATCGCCTTCGGTTTCCTGCTGCCCTTTGCCATTCCGGCGGTGGTCAAACTGGCTGCTGATCTGGTAAACCCGATCTCGCTTGAGAACCCTCAAACCCTGATCTGGACGATGAGCGCATGGGCCTT
>JBCBDZ010000109.1:0-10686 GCA_038529225.1 Pseudomonadota bacterium
GCTTGCGCTGGGGTGTTCTGCATGGCAGGGCTGGGCGCAACAAAACAGGTGAGGGATGAGAGATGTTTGATCTGACGGGAAAATGTGCGCTGGTGACGGGTGCATCGGGCGGAATTGGGGCTGACATCGCGCGCACATTGCACGGTGCTGGCGCCACTGTGGGTCTGAGCGGGACGCGGGTCGAGCCGCTGGAGGCGCTGGCGGCGGAGTTGGCCGAGCGCGCCCACGTGCTCCCTTGCAACCTTGGAGATGCCGAGGCCGTTGCCGCCCTTCCCAAGCAGGCCAGCGATGCCATGGGCGCGGTGGACATTCTGGTCAACAATGCGGGCATCACGCGGGACAATCTGTTCATGCGCATGTCGGATGACGAATGGCAGTCGGTGCTGGACGTGAACCTGACGGCGACGTTCAAACTGTGCAAAGGCGTGATGCGCGGCATGATGAAGGCGCGCTGGGGACGAATTGTGAACATCAGTTCCGTCGTGGGTGCGACCGGCAACCCCGGACAGGCCAACTATGCCGCGTCCAAGGCAGGCATGGTCGGCATGTCCAAGTCACTCGCTTATGAAGTGGCAAGCCGCGGGATCACGGTAAATGCGGTGGCCCCCGGGTTTATTACCACGGCCATGACGGACAAGCTGACAGATGACCAAAAGGCTGGAATTATGGGCCAAATTCCGGCAGGCCGCATGGGCGAGCCCAGCGAAATTGCCGCTGCCGTGCTTTACCTTGCGAGCCCGGAAGCCGCTTATGTGACGGGCACGACCTTGCACGTGAACGGCGGAATGGCCATGTTATGAGCGCTAACAGGTAACGCCTTGCCATCTTAACGGGATATGCTATAGGCGGCCCAGAATTCGGCGTTGGGCGCAAAATCCCGGACGCTTCACCGCCCCAAGGGGGCAAGACCAGAGCCCCTGTTTCAAGGGGACCCACTTGGGGGCGAGAGAGTTTGCCCCGGCAGACATGAGGACAGTCATATGAGCGACATCGCGGACCGCGTCAAAAAGATCGTTGTGGAACACCTTGGTGTGGAAGAGGACAAAGTGTCCGAAAACGCATCCTTCATCGACGATCTGGGCGCAGACAGCCTGGACACTGTCGAACTGGTTATGGCGTTCGAAGAAGAGTTCGGCATCGAGATTCCCGATGACGCAGCCGAAACCATCCAGACATTCGGCGACGCTGTGGGCTTTATTTCCAAGGCGTCCTGAGACCCGACAGGCCTCACGGCCCAAAAAACGGCGCTCTTTCATGCGGAAGGGCGCCGTTTTTTTGTGGGCAGCTGTTCGTTGTCTTGCGTTTTGGCGCGTGCGTGCGCAAAGTCGAAAAAAACATCGGTGATCGGGCAGGACACCATAGATGAGCAGACATGTACCGACGATCAACACGGCGCGGGTGACCCTGCGCGCGATGCGTCCTGACGACTTTGACCGGTATGCCGAGATCTGGGCGATGCCGGAGGTTGTCCGCTTTACCGGCGGCGCGCCCCGGTCACGCGATCTGTGCTGGCAGAAATTTCTGGCCAATGCGGGTCATTGGCAGATGACCGGGTTTGGCCAGTGGGCGATCGAGGAACATGGCAGCAAGCGCATGATCGGGCAGGTCGGCTTTTTCTATGGGGCACGCGGCATGGGCGAGGACTTTGACAGCATCCCCGAAGTCGGCTGGGTGCTGGTGCCGGACGTGCATGGCAAGGGCATTGGTCGCGAGGCGGCGCAGGCGGCGCATGACTGGTTTGATCGCGTGATCACCGGGCCGCTGACGTGCATGGTCGAACCCGTGCACAAGGTGTCGTTGGGTCTTGCGGCGCGTCTTGGCTATGTGCCGATGCGCTCCGCTGAATACATGGGGGGGCCGGTGGAACTGCTGCTGCGCAAATCTCCGCCGCAGGTGTGAGGATGCCGGCTGTTGCCAAAAGGCGCGCCTTTCAGGCGCATTCCATTTCTGATTTGACGCTGCGGGTCCACCAAAGCGAAAGACCGTTCGCTGCGTCCCCACCTTTGCTTGGGATTGGTTTGACACGCGCCGCACCGCCCGCCAAGCACAATGGCCGTATCCCCGTTCCGGGGCCCCTCGGCAATTCTGCTTGTCTGTCGGCGCAGCGCGTATCTTCCCGCACCCCAGCAAAGGTGGCTCCGAAGCGAACGGTCAGCCCCGCCCGGGGGCTTGTGGAGGGACTGTAGGGCGCGGTATGAGGCGGAAAGACAAGTGAGAGGGCAGACCATGCGCAGAGTAGTGGTGACAGGGCTGGGGTTGGTGACGCCGTTGGCGGATGGGGTCGAGGCCTCCTGGTCGCGGATTCTGGACGGGCAGTCGGGGGCCGGGCCGATTACCGGGTTTGATCCGGAGGGTTTGGCCACGACATATGCCTGCGAAGTGCCCTTGGGCGACGGATCGGACGGCACTTTCAATGGCGACGCCTATATGGAGCCGAAAGAACAGCGCAAGGTCGACACCTTTATTCTCTATGGCATGGCTGCGGCACAGCAGGCCGTTGAGGATTCCGGCTGGATGCCTGAGGGCCGCGAAGACCGGGAACGCACCGGGGTTCTGATCGGGTCCGGTATCGGGGGGCTGAACTCCATCGCCAACACGGCCGTCATGATGGAAGAGAAGGGCCCGCGTCGTGTCAGCCCATTCTTTGTGCCTGGCGCATTGATCAACCTGATCTCTGGCCAGGTGAGTATCCGCTATCAGTTCAAGGGGCCGAACCATTCGGTTGTCACGGCCTGTTCCACGGGCGCGCATGCGATCGGTGATGCAGCGCGCCTGATCATGTTGGGTGATGCCGATGTCATGGTGGCTGGCGGAGCGGAGGCGGCGATCTGCAAGATCGGGATTGCCGGTTTCAACGCCTGCAAGGCCTTGTCCACCAAACGCGCTGATGCGCCGACCAAGGCAAGCCGCCCCTATGACGAAGACCGCGACGGGTTTGTCATGGGCGAGGGCGCGGGCATCGTGGTTTTGGAAGAGTACGAACACGCCGTCGCCCGCGGTGCAAAGATCTATGCCGAAGTGTGCGGTTACGGCCTGTCGGGCGATGCCTATCATATCACGGCCCCCTCCGAAGATGGTGAGGGCGGTGAGCGGTCCATGCGGGCTGCCTTGCGCAACGCGGGGCTGGAGCCGTCGGACATCGACTATATCAATGCCCATGGCACGTCGACCATGGCTGACACCATCGAGCTGGGCGCTGTGCAGCGCATGCTGGGGGATCATGCGGGCAACGTCACGATGTCCTCGACCAAATCGGCCACCGGACATTTGCTGGGGGCTGCGGGTGCGATTGAGGCGATTTTCTCGATCCTTGCGATCCGTGATCAGGTGTGCCCGCCGACCATCAATCTGGACAATCCTGCGGTGGACACGCCCATTGATCTGGCCCCCAATGCCAAGCGCGAGCGGACCGTGAACTATGCGCTGTCCAATAGCTTTGGCTTTGGTGGCACAAATGCCAGCGTTATCTTTGGGAAGGTCAGCTGATGTGGCGATCCATCGCCTCTAACGCGTTGACCCTGCTGATTGTTGCCTTGTTTGTGCTGGGCGGTCTGATCCTGTGGGGCCGTGGCCAGTATGAAGGGCCCGGGCCTCTTGCGGATGCGATTTGCGTGCAGGTGGATCGCGGGTCGAACTTTCGCCGCGTCAGCGAGCAGCTGGCAGCCGAAGGGGCCGTGACGAGTGCGCCGATTTTTCGGATGGGAGCGGATTACGCCGGCAAGACGGGGGAGTTGAAAGCGGGCAGTTTTCTGGTCGAACCCGGTGCATCGATGGAACAGATCGTCGATGTCGTCACCCGTGGCGGGGCCAGCACGTGCGGCACCGAGGTCGTTTACCGCGTTGGCGTCAACCGTTTGAGTGCGCTGGTGCGCGAGTTGGACCCGGCCACCAACCGATTTGTGGAGCGGGTCGAATTTCAACCCGGTGTGGACGAGGCGCCCGCGCTTTACACCGAAGTTCGGGACGCGCAGGACACCCGCTATCGCATTGCGCTGGCTGAAGGGGTCACCAGCTGGCAGGTGGTGACGGCCTTGCGTGGCATGGACGTGTTGCGCGGCGCGGTTGAGGAGATCCCGCCGGAAGGCGCACTGGCGCCGGACAGCTACGAGGTCCGTCAGGGGGATCAGCGTGCTGATGTGCTGGCGCAGATGGCCGAGCAGCAGGAATTGTGGGTGTCTGCTGCGTGGGAAGCGCGCGATCCGGACCTGCCGTTGAGCAGTCCCGAAGAGTTGCTGACCCTCGCCTCGATCATCGAGAAGGAGACTGGGGTGGCTGACGAGCGCGCGCAGGTGTCTTCCGTTTTTGTCAACCGGCTGAACCGGGGTATGCGACTGCAGACGGACCCGACCGTCATTTATGGTATCACCAAAGGGCAGGGCGTGCTGGGTCGTGGGCTGCGCCGCTCGGAATTGCGCGCAGCGACCCCTTGGAACACCTACGTCATCGAAGGATTGCCGCCGACGCCCATTGCAAACCCGGGCCGCGCGAGTCTGATGGCGGCGGCCCAACCGGCGCAAACGCCCTACGTCTTCTTTGTCGCGGATGGCACGGGGGGGCATGCGTTTGCCGAGACCCTGGACGAGCATAATCGCAATGTGGCCCGTTGGCGTGAGATCGAGGCGGAACGCGCATCACAGAGCGATGGCGGCTGAGCAAACACGTCGCACACTTTCAGGTTGTGCTGCGTTATCAAGGCGATAGCCGGATATCTTTCTGATAAATAAAGGTTTTGTTAACCGGGGCGCGCGGTGCGCCCCTGTACGCCTTGGGATTTACCTTGACTCTGCGCACGGTCACACGTATAACTTGTGTCAAGCTAGGAAAAGTGGGCAAGCGGCCGTCGGAGTGATCCGGGGTCGCTTTTTCATTTTGCTCGTGCGGGGACCCCCAGCGCATGAGAGGTTTATGCACATATGACACTTATCACCCCGGGGCATGATGATGCCCGGACCGACGAGCTTTTGCTGTCGGTCCAAGACTCGCTTCGCGATTTGCGGCGCGAGTTCGAGGCCCTCAAAGAAAGGGTCGAAGCGGGGGAGGACGTCAAGACCACAGAATTCAACGCGCCAAAGTCGCGTTTGAGTGATGTGGTCGCAAGTTGCCAAAAACTGGAGACAACGCTTGCAGAAGTCAGAAAGAAACGAAGCGGTATCGCACAAGGGGGTTATGCCCTCGACCTTGATGCTGCCAGAGTTGAGGTACGGTGCGCGCTTGGTCGCCTCCGCACCTGTGCAGGCGCAAGACATGTTTCTGAATGAGTTGGGAGAGGGCGCCTTGTGCGCCCTCCCTTTTTTGTTCGAGTTCTGGGCGATGCCGCATCAGTTGCCCCCGGACGGCGACTGGCGCACCTGGGTGATCCTGGGCGGGCGTGGCGCGGGCAAGACGCGTGCCGGGGCGGAATGGGTCCGATCCATGGTCGAAGGCCCCAAGCCGTTCGATGCGGGGCGCGCGCGCCGTGTCGCCCTTGTTGGCGAGACCATCGAGCAGGTCCGCGAAGTGATGATTTTTGGTGACAGCGGTATTCTGGAATGTTCGTCGCCCGATCGTCGCCCGAAGTGGGAAGCGGGACGCAAGCGTCTGGTCTGGCCCAACGGGGCGGTGGCGACTGTGCACACGGCATTTGATCCCGAAGGGTTGCGCGGGCCGCAATTTGATGCCGCCTGGGTCGATGAGATGGCCAAATGGAAGAAGGCGCAGGACACGTGGGACATGCTGCAGTTCGCGCTGCGTCTGGGTGAGAAACCGCGGGTCTGTGTCACCACGACACCGCGCAATGTCGGCGTGTTGAAGACGCTGTTGCAGTTGCCCTCGACCGTGACCACCCACGCTCCGACAGAGGCGAATGCTGCCAATCTGGCCGGCTCGTTTCTGGAAGAGGTGCGGGCGCGGTATGCCGGAACCCGTCTGGGCCGGCAGGAACTGGACGGCGTGTTGCTGGCGGATGCCGAGGGTGCGCTTTGGACCGGCGAGATGCTGGAGGCCTGTCATCGTGTCGGGCCCGCGGCCTTTGATCGTATCGTTGTCGGGGTGGACCCGGCCATCACCAGCGGAACGTCTGCTGACGAGTGCGGGATCGTCGTCGTTGGCGCCCAGATGCAAGGGCCGCCGCAGGACTGGTGTGCGCATGTCATCCATGACGCCTCGGTCAAGGGTGCCCGCCCGTCGGAATGGGCGGCGGCCGCGGTGGGCGCAGTGGATGCGTTTCAGGCGGATCGACTGGTGGCCGAGGTCAATCAGGGTGGGCAGTTGGTGGCCGAAGTGGTTCGCCAGATTGATCCGATGGTGTCTTACAAGGGTGTCCATGCCCGCCGGGGCAAGAGTGCCCGGGCCGAGCCCATCGCCGCCCTTTATGAGCAGGGCCGTATCAGTCACGCCCCGGGTCTGACCGCCCTTGAGGATCAGATGGTGCAGATGACCCGCGGTGGTTATGTGGGCGATGGATCGCCGGATCGCGTGGATGCGCTGGTCTGGGCGTTGCACGAATTGATGATTGAGCCGGCGAAAGAGTACCGCCGGCCCGGAGTGCGCAGTTTGTGAGCGCGCGCTTGCTCCGGAGCGACCCTCCGGGGGAAGTTTATTTGGCAAGATGAAGCAGGGGATATGTCCCTGATCGCAAGGGCGGCGCTGGTGAGGCGGACGCCCTTTTTCTTTGGAATGGGCGGGCTTTGGGGCCTGACGGATAGGAGACCCAACATGGTGTTTGATTTCTTTCGCAGCCGGGCCGCGGTCGATGTGCCTGAGCAAAAGGCGAGCGCGACGGGCAAGGTTGTGGCCTGGCAGACCGGTGGCCGTGTGGCGTGGAGCCCGCGTGATGCGGTGTCGCTGACGCGCTCGGGCTTTTCGGGAAATCCGGTTGGGTTTCGTTCGGTCAAGTTGATTGCCGAGGCGGCCGCGGCCTTGCCGTTGGTCTTGCAGGACGGGGCGCAGCGTTTTGAGTCCCATCCCATCCTTGGCCTGATGAAGCGCCCCAATCCGGGGCAGGGTCGCGCGGAGTTGCTGGAGGCCCTTTACGCGCAGCTTTTGCTGTCCGGCAACGCCTATGTCGAGGCGGTTGCAGGAGAGAGTGGTGCGCCTTTGGAATTGCATGTGCTGCGCTCGGACCGGATGTCGGTTGTGCCCGGAGCGGATGGCTGGCCGGTGGCTTACGAGTATTCCGTCGGCGGCAAGACCCATCGGTTTGATGCCACGGGGCCCGTCAGCCCGATGTGTCATATCAAGTCGTTCCACCCGCAGGATGACCATTACGGGTTCAGCCCGATGCAGGCGGCGGCCATGGCGCTGGATGTCCATACGGCGGCGACACGTTGGTCCAAGTCATTGCTGGACAACGCAGCCCGCCCGTCCGGCGCCATCGTTTATCGCGGACAGGACGGGCAGAGCCAATTGAGTGGCGATCAGTATGACCGGTTGGTCAGCGAGATCGAGAGCAATCATGCCGGTGCGCGCAATGCCGGTCGTCCGATGCTGCTTGAAGGTGGTTTGGACTGGAAGCCGATGGGCTTTTCGCCTTCTGACATGGAATTTCAGAAGACCAAGGAGGCGGCTGCCCGTGACATCGCGCTGGCCTTTGGGGTGCCGCCAATGCTTCTCGGCATTCAGGGTGATGCGACGTATGCCAATTACCAGGAGGCCAATCGTGCCTTTTACCGCCTGACCGTTCTGCCCTTGGCCACACGGGTGGCAGCGGCTTTGGCCGAGTGGCTGGGGATGTATACGGGCGATGACGTGGTGCTGAGCCCTGATCTGGACCAGGTGCCGGCCCTGTCTGCCGAGCGCGATGCCCAGTGGGCCCGCGTGGTGGCGGCTGATTTCCTCAGTACGTCCGAAAAGCGTCGTCTTCTGGGGCTGCCAGCCTTGCCCGAGGAGGGTGCGGATGGATGAGCCCGTTTACGAGCGGTTCGCCTGCGCTCCGGGCTTGCGTCTGGAGGCGCATGAGAGATTGACCGAAGTGCATTTCGAAAACCTCGTGCGCCGTCTTGATCGGCTCGAAGAGTTGATGGAGCGGCTGGAAAAACGGTTGTGGCTGACGGTGTATGGCGTTGTCGCTGCCGTTCTGGCCACGGGGTTTCAATCCATCATGGCGGCGATCCCGCACTGAAATTCATAGGAGTGAGATGATGCAGGCAGAGACTGGTCTGGAGACGAAATTTGCCCGTTTTGGCGACGGGATCACGGTGAACGGTGATCATGTGATCGAGGGCTATGCCAGCCTTTTCGGCGCCTGTGATCAGGGCGGGGATGTGGTGAGCAAAGGAGCCTATGGTGCCTCACTTAAGTCCATCGCCGCCGAAGATCGCAGCGTCAAGATGCTGTGGCAGCATGATCCGGCGCAGCCCATTGGTGTCTGGGACGAGGTCAGTGAGGATGCCAGGGGCCTTTGGGTCAAGGGCCGTCTGTTGCCGGAAGTGGCCAAGGGCCGTGAAGCGGCGGAGCTGATCGCGGCAGGGGCTATTGATGGGTTGTCCATCGGCTACCGTACGGTGAAGGCGACAAAGAATGACAAGGGCCAGCGGCTCTTGACCGAACTGGAGCTTTGGGAGGTGTCTTTGGTCACGTTCCCGATGCTTCCCAGTGCGCGCGTGGCGGCCAAATCCGAAGACATGACTTCGGAAGAGGACGCGATGTTGCGACAGATGGCGGCGGCCCTGCGGGGTGTTCGCGCGAGCCTGGCGCGGCGCTGACGCGCTTAGCCGTTTTCTATCACAACCCAAAGGACATGCTTATGAGCAAGACCGACAACAAGGCGCGGGCCGGGGAAGGTTTGTCCCCCGCCCAGGACGTGAGCGAGGCCATGCAAGGTTTCGTGCACGAATTCAAAGGCTTTCAAGCCGACCTGACGACCAAACTTCAACAAACAGAAGAGCGACTGACCATGCTGGATCGGAAAACTATGACTGCTGCGCGTTCACCACTGGCGGGCGGCGTTGACCAAGGCGCCCCCCACCAGAAGGCGTTCAACGCCTATGTGCGTTCGGGTGATGATGATGGCCTTCGTGGCCTCGAACTGGACGGCAAATCGCTGTCGACGGCTGTGAACTCGGATGGTGGTTACCTGGTTGATCCGGTCACATCCGAGACCGTACAGTCGGTCCTGAACGCGACGGCATCCATCCGTTCGATTGCCTCTGTCGTGAATGTCGAGGCAACGTCTTACGACGTGCTTGTCGATCACGGTGACATCGGCTCTGGCTGGGCGACCGAAACGTCGAACCTGACTGAAACAGACACGCCATCGATTGATCGCATTACCATTGCCCTGCACGAGCTGTCTGCCCTTCCCAAGGCATCGCAGCGTTTGCTGGACGACTCGGCCTTTGACATCGAAGGGTGGCTGGCAGGTCGCATCGCGGACAAGTTTTCGCGTGCAGAGGCGGCGTCGTTCATCAACGGTGACGGGATCGACAAACCAAAGGGCTTCCTGGATCACAGCACGGTCGACAATGACATCTGGACCTGGGGCAACCTTGGTTACGTGGCGTCGGGTGTCGATGGATCCCTGACGGCGGACGCTATCATCGAACTGGTTTACGCCTTGGGTGCAAACTACCGCGCCAATGCGACCTTTGTGATGAATTCGAAGACTGCCGGTCTGGTGCGCAAGCTGAAGGACAATGACGGTCGTTTCCTGTGGTCTGACGGTCTGAGCGCGGGTCAACCTGCCGTTCTGATGGGTTATCCGGTTCTGATCGCCGAAGACATGCCGGATGCCACAACCGGCGCTGATGCCATTGCGTTCGGAGACTTTGCGGCCGGATACACGGTTGCCGAGCGTCCGGATCTGCGCATTCTGCGCGATCCCTTCAGCGCCAAACCTCATGTCCTGTTCTACGCGACCAAGCGCGTGGGCGGTGATGTGAGCGACTTTGCCGCGATCAAGCTGCTGAAATTCGCAATGGCCTAAGAGTCAGAGCGGATGGCCGAGGGCGGGCGCAAGCCTGCCTTCGGTCTCCGGGTGCGCGCTGGAAGTGCGCCGTATTGTCTAGCTGCTCCCCTCCGTCCGAGCAATGCGGACTGGTGCGCGCCCGGGCCAACGGAGCCGAGGGGCAGGATTTTCTTGGAGATGTTCCATGACGTTGATCGAAGAGACCGCGGTGCCTGATGGGGCGCTTCCGGTCGAAAAACTGAAGGCGCATCTGCGTCTGGGAACGGGTTTTGCTGACGACACGGTGCAGGATGCCGTGTTGATCAGTTTTTTGCGCGCGGCGATTGCATCGGTCGAAGCACGTACGGGCAAGGTTTTGATTGAGCGTGATTTTGTGCTGTCCGTTACGGAATGGCGCGCCCCTGACATTCAGGTTTTGCCTGTCGCTCCGGCGGTCGTCGTATCGACCATGACGCTGGTCGATCGGCAGGGCACGCGCACGGACGTTGCCACGGATGCCTTTTGGCTTGAGCGCGATGCCCAACAGCCGCGTGTCCGATCTGTGGGCTGTGCTTTGCCTGCCGTGCCAAAGGAAGGCGCGGTCGACATCGCGTTTCGGGCCGGATTTGGTGTCACGTGGGATGACATTCCACCTGATCTGGCGCAGGCCGTGATGCTGCTGGCTGCGCATTACTACGAGTTCCGAAATGAAACCACGTTGAGTGAAGGGTGCATGCCTTTTGGCGTGACCAGCCTGATTGAGCGCTATCGCGTGATGCGTCTTGGGGGGCGCGCATCATTAGCTTGCCTCGTTTTAACAGACG
>JBCBDZ010000110.1:0-10680 GCA_038529225.1 Pseudomonadota bacterium
CCTCAACCGGAAAGTGCAGGTGCGTGAGGGTGCCAGTGGCGGGCAGAAAGCCTGAAGGCACGTCCTCCGCATAAAGGCGCGCCTCAAAAGCATGGCCGGTGATGGTGAGGTCATCTTGGGTCGCGGGCAGTGGCGCGCCAGCGGCGACACGCAACTGCCAGTCCACCAGATCGATGCCTGTGATCGCCTCGGTCACGGGGTGTTCGACCTGCAGGCGGGTGTTCATCTCCATAAAGAAAAACCCGTCCACGCGCAGCGGGCCAGAGCCGTCCACGATGAACTCAACCGTACCTGCCCCTTTGTACCCAATTGCCTCGGCGGCCTTGACCGCCGCGTCACCCATGGCCGCGCGCATTTCGGGTGTCATGCCCGGTGCCGGGGCCTCTTCGATCACCTTCTGATGGCGCCGTTGCAGCGAGCAGTCCCGCTCGAACAGGTGCACAGCGCGGGTGCCGTCGCCAAAGATCTGCACCTCGGTATGGCGTGGGTGCGTGACGAACTTTTCGACCAGCACGTCGGGATTGCCAAAGGCGGTTTGCGCCTCGCTGCGCGCACTGGCCAGCGCGTCAGCAAAGCTGGCGGGGTCCTCGACCAGTCGCATGCCCTTGCCGCCACCACCCGCAACGGCCTTGATCAGGACGGGGTAGCCCATCTTGTCAGCCTCCGCGCGCAGCGTTTTGTCCGCCTGATCACTGCCGTGATAGCCCGGAACCACGGGCACACCCGCCTCGACCATCAGCGCCTTGGCCGCGTCCTTGAGGCCCATGGCGCGGATGGCCTCTGCACTCGGGCCGATAAAGGTCAGACCTGCGGCCTCGACGGCCTCCACGAAATCCGGGTTTTCAGACAGAAAACCATAGCCGGGATGAATCGCCTGTGCGCCGGTATCCAGCGCCGCCCGGATGATCACATCGCCGCGCAGGTAGCTGTCAGCCGGGGCACTGCCGCCGATATGGACGGCTTGGTCGGCCATCGCGACGTGTTTGGCCACGGCATCAGCGTCGGAATAGACGGCCACGCATGACACGCCCATGGATTGGGCTGTCTTCATGACGCGGCAGGCAATTTCCCCGCGATTGGCGATCAGTATTTTGTCAAACATGTCTTACCACCATGATCCGGACACTCCGTCACCCAAATGTTCCGCCACATAGGCAGGCAACGGCCACGCATTTTCATCCACAGGTGCACGCGGCCCGGATGGGTTGCCGGGAAACGCGTGCGCCTGAAGATCGCCGTGCAACCTGATCTCAAGACCTGCCAGGGCAGTGTCCACTTTGGTCTGGGTTTCATGGATGCTCTGTTCCAGCTTTGCCGCATCACTTTTGCCCGCAAGCCAGCGTTGCGGCAGAACTTGGCCAAGCAGTCTTTGTCCGGCAGACGTGGCAACCAGCAAGATGACATTGGCTGCGAACCCCGACAGGGACCCGGCCTTCAGATCCCCGAAAGTGCCGCGAAGGAACGAGAACCAGCCGCCGGTGTTTTCGGACTGGTGCGCCAGTTGCAGACGCGCGATTTCGAACTCGCGGGCAAAGCTTTGGCGGAACTGGCGCGCAAACGCGGCCCGGTCAAAGTCATCTCGTCCTGCCCAAACGTCAAGCTTGGGACGCACGAACACACCTGCACGGGTTTGTTCGACGAACTGCTCGAAGTCGAAGATAAAGAAATAGTCTTCGGGATCGGGTGAATTGTGGATCACATAGACTGGAAGGGCGACTTCCTTGCCCAGACTGGGCAAGTCCGGCAGCGCAATTTCAGGCAAATGCGCGCGTACCTTCTTGCCCAAAGCGCCAAGGCGCCCGCCCAATCCGCCCGTGTCAGTTGGATCGTTGGTCATGGCGTCGTGACCTCACATCCGGAACAGGCCAAAGCGCGTCTCCTCTATCGGGGCGTTGAGGGCGGCGCGCAGAGACAGGTGCAGCACGTCGCGGGCCTTGCGGGGGTCGATTATGCCGTCGTCCCAAAGTCGGGCTGAGGCATAAAGCGGGTGGGATTGTTCCTCGAACATGTCGATTGTGGGTTGCTTGAACGCGGCCTCTTCTTCCATTGACCACGCGCCCCCCTTGCGTTCAATTGCGTCTCGCTTGACGGTTGCCAGCACCCCCGCAGCTTGCGCGCCGCCCATGACCGAAATGCGGGAATTGGGCCACGACCAAAGGAACCGCGGGGAATAGGCGCGCCCGGCCATGCCGTAGTTGCCCGCCCCGAATGATCCGCCCACCAGCATCGTGATCTTGGGCACGGATGTGGTGGCAACGGCGGTGACCATCTTGGCCCCGTGCCGCGCGATCCCTTCGTTTTCGTATTTTTGCCCGACCATGAAGCCAGTAATGTTTTGCAGGAAAATCAGTGGGATACGGCGTTGGCTGCACAGCTCGACGAAGTGCGCACCCTTCTGGGCGCTTTCGGAAAACAGCACACCATTGTTGGCGATGATGCCGACGGGGCACCCCTTGATGTGAGCAAAGCCACACACTAGCGTTTCCCCGAACCGCGCCTTGAACGCGTCAAAGCGGGAACCATCCACGATCCGCGCGATCACCTCGTGGATATCGTAAGGTGTGCGCAGATCGCCCGGAACAACACCAAGGATCTCTTCGGGGTCATAGGCAGGCTCTTCGGGGCTTTGCAAAGTGACGTTGCTTGGTTTGCAAAGGTTAAGGTTTGCGACACTTCTGCGGGCCAGCGCCAGTGCGTGCGCGTCATCCTCGGCCAGATAGTCGGCAACACCCGACAAGCGTGTGTGCACATCACCGCCGCCCAGGTCTTCGGCGCTGACCACCTCGCCCGTCGCGGCCTTGACCAGTGGGGGACCGGCCAGAAAGATCGTGCCTTGATCGCGCACGATGATCGTCACGTCCGACATGGCCGGCACATAGGCCCCACCGGCCGTGCAGGACCCCATAACAACAGCAATCTGCGCGATGCCTTTGGCCGACATCTGGGCCTGATTGTAAAAAATGCGCCCAAAATGGTCACGGTCCGGAAACACTTCGTCCTGATTGGGCAGGTTCGCCCCGCCACTGTCGACCAGATAGATGCACGGCAAATGGTTTTGCTCGGCAATCTCCTGGGCGCGCAGGTGCTTTTTGACGGTCATCGGATAGTATGTGCCGCCCTTGACCGTGGCGTCGTTGCAAATGACCATGACATCGTGGCCCATGACCTGCCCAACGCCCGCGATGACCCCAGCGCACGGTGCGGCACCATCATAAAGCCCATGGGCCGCCGTCGCGCCGACCTCAAGAAAGGGCGAACCGGGGTCCAGGAGGTTGGCCACGCGATCACGGGGCAGCATTTTGCCGCGTGACAGATGGCGCGCGCGCGAGGCGTCTCCGCCGCCTCCTGCGGCAGCTTGTGCCGCGCTTTGAACGACATCCAGAGCCTCGAGATGCATGGCCCGGTTGTCTTTGAAGGTCTGGGACGACGGCAGCGCCTGAGAGTCGAGTTTCATGGAGTGGCCTTTGACGTTGCAACGATGAGGTCTGCGCCAGCGGGCATTGCGGGCAGGCAAGGCGATGAAACCGATTGCAAAAGCGCGCCCGGCAGATGGAAGCCGCGGTGTGGGCGCGCCCTATCCTGTATGCGAGTGCCGGTCTTCATAGCGCGTCATCCGGGGCGCGCGTGACGTTGCCAAAACGGTCCACCAAATAGGTGACATCGCCGCATTTGACTTCGAACACAGCCCCACCCGACCCTGCCCAGCCAAAGCAGGCGGACGTGTCGCCACCGTGTTCGGCCACGTGCTGTGCGGCAACTGCGTTGATGATCCCGCTCGCATCCAGCGTGACCTGTCGCTGGCCCAGCCAGAACCCGGCAAGCCCGGCCAGCACCACCAGAACGGATGTCGTGATGAGCACCGAGCGTGGCATCATCCCATCGCCGCGACCAATTCGCGCCCCACCAACATCCGTCGGATTTCGGAGGTGCCTGCCCCGATCTCCATCAGCTTGGCGTCACGGAAGATGCGTGCGACGGGTGCGTCGTTCAGGAACCCGGCGCCGCCCATGGCCTGCACGGCCTGGTGGGCCTGTTTCATGGCTTCTTCGGAGGCATAAAGGCAGCACGCCGCCGCATCCTGTCGGGTCACCGTGCCCCGGTCGCAGGCTTTGGCCACTTCGTAGACATAGGCGCGCGCGGAATTCATCGCCGTGTACATGTCCGCAATCTTGCCCTGCATCAACTGGAAGGACCCGATGGGTTGGCCGAACTGCTTGCGCTCGGCCATATAGGGCATGATTTCATCCATGCAGGCGGCCATGATCCCAAGGCCGATGCCCGCCAAGACAACCCGTTCGTAGTCCAGCCCGGACATCAGTACAGCCACACCGCGCCCCTCTTCGCCCAGCACGTTGTCAAAGGGCACTTCGACGTCTTCAAAGATCAATTCGGCGGTGTTTGAGCCGCGCATGCCCAGCTTGTCGAAATGGGGAGAGGTGGAGAATCCCGTCATCGACTTTTCGATGAGAAAGGCAGTGATACCTTTTGGGCCTGCGTCTGGGTCGGTTTTGGCATAGACCACCAGCGTGTCAGCATCGGGTCCATTGGTGATCCAGTATTTGGTGCCGTTCAAGATGTAGCGATCATTGCGCTTTTCAGCACCCAGTTTCATCGACACGACGTCCGAACCGGCACTCGCCTCTGACATTGCAAGCGCGCCGACATGCTGACCGCTGATCAGACCCGGCAGGTATTTGGCCTTTTGCTCGGGCGTGCCGTTCAGTTTGATCTGGTTCACACAGAGGTTGGAGTGCGCCCCATAGCTCAGCGACACGGATGCACTGGCCCGCGCCACCTCTTCTATGGCGACGGTATGGGCGAGGTAGGACATGTTCGCGCCGCCATATTCCTCGTCCACGGTGATGCCGAGCAGGCCAAGCGCACCCATCTCGGTCCAAAGCTCGGGGGGGAAGGTATTGGTTTGATCAATGTCCGCCGCCATCGGCTTGACCCGGTCCTGTGCCCAGCGGTGCACCATGTCGCGCAGGGCGTTCACGTCCTCGCCCAGATCAAAACTCATGGAATGGGTGAACATGTGCCGCCTCCCCGCCTAAATGAACACTTGTTCAATAATAGGGGCAAGTCTGACTTCTGTCCAGCACTGTGATGCAAGTCGACCCGGGTGCCGGGCGTCACACCAGCCCGGCCAGTTTCGCAAACGGATCGCGCCCAGCGTCCTTATGCCACTCATATTCGCTGCCCAGCGCGAGCCGGTCGGCCATCTCCATCCCGAAAAGGTCGGCCATGACGGCCAGCGCCATATCCATGCCCGCCGACACGCCGGATGAGGTGTAGAACTTGTCGTCGCGCACCCACCGCGCCTCTTTCACCCAGTCGACATTGGGGGCGAGGTGTACGGTGCTGGTGAAGTCGATTTTGTTTGTGGTCGCCTTGCGCCCGTCCAGAACGCCACTCATCCCCAAGAGGATAGAACCGGTGCAAACGGTCATCACCCTTTCCGCGTTTTCGGAAACTGTGCGCAGCCAGTCGAGCAAGGCTTCGTCCTTGGCGGCTTCAAGCGCCGAGTCCCCACCCGGGACCAGCAGCAGGTCATAGTCGGTCTTTTCGGCGAGGGTCTTGTCGATGACGATCCGCTGGCCGTGGACGCTGGGCACCGGGTCTGCGCCCTTGGCCACCGTGATGATATCGGTCTCTTTGCCATATCCGCCCAGCATCTCGATCGGGCCAAAATAGTCGAGCGTTTCGAATCCGGGAAAGACGAGGGCGGCGAGCGATTTCATGGGCGTGTACCTTTGTCGCGGACTGGCACTGGATGCTAGCTCTGAAGTGTCGCGTTTCGAGGGTGGTCAGGCAACAGTTCGGGGATAACGCTCTGTCACGAGGCGGCCTGATAGACCGCACTCACTTCGGCACGGATGATCCGCACGATCAGTGCGCAATCCTCGAGGCTGAAGGTCAACGGCACCCGCATGTCCACGATGCCGGCCAATACGCGATCACTGGCGGCCATCGGCGGGGATGGAGCGTATTGCCAGCTGTCGTATTTACTGGTGAAGGCCACAGGTTCGGGCGCGCCGAACCATTTGAGTTCCACCCCGCGGGCCGCGCAGCGCGCCACCACGTCCCGCACCGCCGCAGCCGCCCAGTCAAGCAGCAGGAACTGGATGGACGAGCCCACGATTGTTTCCTGCTCGGGCCGTTCGATAACCGTGAGTCCGGGTGTATCGCGCAATCCCGCCTCGAGCGCATAGTAACGGTCGTTCCAGCGCGCGCATTGCGTGGCAAGGTCAGCCACTTGCGGGCGCAGGATCGCTGCGCGCAGGTTGTCCATCCGGCCCGAAATGTTCGGAGTCGTGTATTTGATGTCTTCGAACGCTTCTTTTGGCGGTGCCGCGCTGTGGCGTTCATAAAGCATGTAGCTGCCTGACAGCATGATCGCCTTGGCGGCGATATACGGGTCATGCGTGACCAGAAAGCCGCCCTCGCCCGAATTCACGTGTTTGTAGGTCTGGCAGGAATAGCAGCCCACCGTTCCGTGACGCCCCGAAGGCACACCGTTCCATGCGGCTCCCATCGTGTGGGCGCAATCCTCGATCACCGTGACCTTGGCCGCATCGCACATCGCCATCAGCCGGTCCATATCGCAGATATGCCCGCGCATGTGACTGAGCAGAAGGACGCGGGCCTGATCCAGCTTGGCTTCCAGATCATCCAGGTCGATGGTGAGGCTTTCCGTGACGCCGACAAAGACCGGGATCGCGCCGACCGATGCAATCGCACCGGGCACCGGCGCGAGGGTGAAGGCGTTTGACAAGACCTTGTCGCCTGCCTCGACCCCGACAGCACGCAGGGCCGTCGCCATCGCGTAGCCTCCCGACGCGACGGCGAGGCAATAGGGTGCATCGACAAAATCCGCGAACTCCACTTCGAGACGCGCGGTTTCACACACCTCTTCCGGAATGGTGTTGTAGCGGTGCAGCCGCCCGTGCCGCAGCACGGCCAGTGCCGCCTCGATCCCCGCTTCGGGAATGGGCTCTTGCTGAGTGAAACTGCCGGTGAAACGCTCTGTCATGGTGCTGTTGTGATAGCAGGCGCCGCAGCCGTCAATGCGGTGCTTTGGCATTTCAGAATATCAAAGGGCGGATGCAGCGTTTCTAGCCTGCCAACAAGGCAGCCGCCACCGATGGCAAGGCGGCGTAGTCATCCAGCAGCGCCTCGGGGTCCAGCGCCGCCATGTCCTCGCCCGAGGGTCCGAATGTCACAAGAACCGAAGGCACGCCCGCCGCGCGCGCCGTATTGCGGTCCGTATCACTGTCGCCGACCAGCAGGCAGGCGTTTTGGTCCACACCCAGACGGCGGGTCGCTTCAAAAAGCGGCTCGGGGTCGGGTTTGCGCACGGGCAGCGTGTCGGCCCCGACAAGGCTGCCAAAGGCGTCGCGCACACCCAGATCGCGCATCAGCTGCTCGGCCAAGCTTTCGGGTTTGTTGGTACAGATGCCGATGGCGTGGCCGTGGGATTTGAGAACTTCGATGGCCTCCATTGCGCCGGGGTAGAGGCGGGTGTGGATGCTGATCGCAGCGCCGTAGGCCTCAAGCAATACGGGGTAGTATTGATCGACAGTGCCCTCATCCAGCTGCCCCACACGGGCCAGCCCCGCGCGCAGCATGGCGCGTCCACCGCGCAAGGCGACACCTGCGTCCCCTGCCCCCAGCACATCGCCGTGCCCCATATCTTGAAAACAGACATTGGCCGCGGCCAAAAGGTCTCCGCTGGTGTCCGCCAGCGTTCCGTCCAGATCGAAAATCACCGCTGTCATACCTGTTCTCCCTGCCCCCGTGTCGCTGTCAGTTGTTGCAAGCCGCAATCTTGTTTGATGGCTGGCCCGCTTGCGCGCATCGCAATAGGCGATAAACAGGGCGCAACAAAAAGACAAAGAGAAACGGGCAAAGAGGCAATTCATGAGCGTTGCATTGATCATTCTTGCCGCAGGCAAAGGCACCCGGATGAATTCGGACCTGCCCAAAGTGCTGCATCCCATTGGTGGGGCCCCGATGCTGCATCATGCGATGCGCGCGGGCGCGGCACTTGACCCGGAACATGTGATTGTCGTGGCTGGCCACGGCGCAGATCAGGTCAACGCGGCGGCTTTGGCCTATGACGAAAACGCCCGGGTCGTGCTGCAAGAGGAGCAACTGGGGACGGGCCATGCGGTTGATCAGGCGCGTGACACGTTGAAGGATTTTGACGGCGACGTCGTTGTCCTGTTCGGTGACACGCCGTTCCTGCGTCCCGACACGCTGGAACGGATGATTGCGGCGCGCCAGACCCATGACGTAGTCGTATTGGGGTTTGACGTGGCCGAACTTCAACCCCGTTATGGCCGTTTGGTGATGGATGGCGAACGCCTTGTCAAAATCGTGGAATACAAGGATGCCAGCGAAGACGAGCGTGCCATTCGCTTTACCAACAGTGGTTTGCTGGCATGCGATGCAAAGGCGCTGTTCGAAATGCTCAGCGAGACCAGCAATGACAACGCGTCCGGCGAATACTACCTCACGGAGGTGGCCGAACTGGCGAACCGGCGCGGGCTGACTGTGACCGCAATTGCCTGCGACGAGGCCGAGACACTGGGCGTCGACTCGCGTGCCGATCTGGCGGCGGCAGACGCTTTGTTTCAAACGCAAGCACGCGCTGAGTTGTTGAGCGACGGGGTCACCTTGGTGGCCCCCGACACGGTGTATCTGTCCCTCGACACGGTGATCGGACGGGATGCGGTGATTGAACCCAACGTGGTCTTTGGCCCCGGCGTTACCGTCGAATCCGGCGCAACCATTCGCGCCTTTTCGCATCTGGAAGGATGTCATGTGGCGCGCGGCGCCATCGTTGGCCCCTTCGCTCGCCTGCGCCCCGGGACGGAATTGGCCGAAGATGTGCGCGTCGGCAACTTTGTCGAGGTCAAGAACGCGACACTGGCACAAGGCGCGAAGGTCAATCACCTCAGCTACATCGGCGACGCATCCGTCGGTGCGTCCAGCAACATCGGTGCGGGCACGATCACCTGCAACTATGACGGCGTGATGAAACATTTCACCCATATCGGCGAGCGCGCCTTTATCGGGTCAAACACCATGCTTGTGGCCCCGGTGTCCATCGGGGACGAGGCGATGACCGGGTCTGGTTCCGTCATTACATCCGACGTGGAAGCCGGTGCCTTGGCACTGGCGCGCGCGCCGCAGGTCGAAAAACCCGGCATGGCCCGCAAATTGTTCGAAATGTTAAAGGCCAAGAAAGCCAGAATGCGCAGAGGCAGCTAAAATGTGTGGAATTGTAGGGGTTCTGGGCAACCATGAAGTCGCGCCAACACTGGTTGAGGCGCTCAAACGGCTGGAATATCGCGGCTATGACAGTGCCGGAATCGCCACGGTGAACAACGGCGTGCTGGATCGGCGGCGCGCGGTCGGCAAACTGGTGAATCTCAGCGACCGGTTGGTGCATCAACCGCTGGCAGGCAAAACCGGCATCGGACACACCCGCTGGGCCACCCACGGAGCGCCCACCGAAACCAACGCGCACCCCCACCAATCCGGGCCTGTGGCCGTGGTACACAATGGGATCATCGAGAACTTTCGCGATCTGCGCGCGGAACTGGATGCGGCCGGGCTGAAGTTTCAGACGGAAACGGACACCGAAACCGTCTCGCTGCTGACGCAACACTATATGAACGGCGGGATGAGCCCCGTGGACGCCGCCTTTGCCGCGCTTGACCGTCTTGAGGGCGCGTTTGCGCTGGCGTTTCTGTTTGAGGGTGAGGCTGATCTGATTGTAGCGGCGCGCAAGGGCTCTCCGCTGGCCATCGGGCATGGGGATGGCGAGATGTTCGTGGGCTCGGATGCCATCGCGCTGGCGCCGATGACAGATCGCATCACCTATCTCGAAGAAGGCGACCGCGCGGTTGTCAGCCGCGCGGGTGTTGAAATCCGGGATGCCAACGGTCAATTGGCCAATCGCGCCATGCGCCAGATCCAGATGGACGCAACGCGCGTCGACAAGGCCGGGCACAAGCATTTCATGGCCAAGGAAATTGCCGAACAGCCCGTCGTGTTGGCCAATACGCTGGCAAATTACCTCAATGCCGAGGGCGAGATCACCCTGCCCGACCCCGGTATCGATTTTACTGCGATTGACCGGTTGACCATGGTCGCCTGCGGCACGGCCTATTACGCATGCCTCACTGCGAAATACTGGTTCGAACAGATCGCGCGGTTGCCGGTCGAGGTCGATGTCGCCTCGGAGTTCCGATACCGCGAACCGCCCATACCTGCGCGTACCTTGGCCCTGTTCGTCAGCCAGTCGGGGGAAACGGCGGATACACTCGCCGCCCTGCGCTATTGCGCGGGCAAGGCAGACAAGATCGCATCCGTGATCAATGTCCCGGAAAGCTCCATTGCGCGCGAAAGCGATCTGGCCTTGCCGATCTTTGCAGGGGTCGAGGTCGGTGTGGCGTCGACCAAGGCGTTCACCTGCCAGTTGACGGTGCTTTTGATGCTGGTGCTGAAGGCCGCGCGCGCCCGCGGGACTGTGACAGAGGCGCAGATGGCAGAACACGTCACATCATTGCGCAGCCTGCCTGCCCTCATGAACCTCGCCATCGAGCAGAGCAGCGCGATGAAATCCACCGCCCGCAAACTGGCCGAGGCGCGCGACATTCTGTTCCTGGG
>JBCBDZ010000111.1:0-10662 GCA_038529225.1 Pseudomonadota bacterium
CATGTTCTCGGCCCCGCCAGCAAGGCCAAACTCCGCATCTCCCAGCATGAGTGACTGAATGACCGACACGATCGCCTGCACGCCCGACCCGCACAGCCGGTTCACGTTCATCGCCGGGACGCTGTCGGGCACGCCGGCCTGCATTGCGGTGACGCGGCTCAGATACATGTCGCGCGGTTCGGTATTGATGACATGGCCAAAGGCAACATGACCGATCTGCCCCCCTTCTACCCCTGCGCGGTCCATCGCGGCCTTGGCGGCCACGGTGCCAAGGTCGATGGGCGTGGTCCCGGCAAGGGCGCCGCCGAATGTGCCAATGGCCGTGCGCGCGCCGCCCAGTATGACGATGTCCTGTGTCATTGTGATCCTCCTGAGTTGGGATCATGATGCAGAGCCGCGCTGCGCAAGGGAACCCCACACCTTGACACCGACGCAACGGCACGGGCATCTCTCTGCTATGACGGACGAAACCGACGCTATCTTATCCTTGCTGCCTGCCCGCCTGAAAGAGGCGCGGCGCGTTCAGGGCCTGTCTCTGGACGCTGTGGCCAAGTTGTCCGGCGTCAGTCGGTCGATGGTCAGTCAGATCGAACGCGGAGAATCCTCGCCCACCATCGCGACTCTGTGGAACCTGACAAAGGCGCTGCAAGTGGATTTTGCGGGACTGTTGGACGAACAGGGGCGCGCGCATATCGAAGTGTTGCGGGCCGCCGACGTGCCCCAGATCGAAGCCCGTGGCACCGGGTGCACCATCCGCATCCTCAGCGCACCAGAGGATGCAGGTACCCATGAGGTGTATGAGCTTCGCTTTGCCGAGGGAGGCGTTTTGGACAGCCAGGCACACCGACGCGGCGCGCGCGAGCATCTGACGGTGATCGAGGGGCGGCTTGAGGTGACGAGCGGCGGGGCGCGCGACCGCGTCCGCGTGGGGGACACGGCCCGCTACGCTGCCGACGTACCTCACCGGATCGAGGCGATGCAGCCTGCGCGCGCGTTTCTGGTGGTTCAGGACGCTTAAAATCCGTTTTCACGGAAATTCGTCCAAGATCACGAAATCCTGTATTTCGGAATCGCATCCGGTATGTTAGAGGCTTTGCAAAGGAGCCGCCCAATGACCTCTGCCTTTCTTTCTCAGATCACAGATACCCTCGCCCAGATCGAAGCCGATGGCATGACCAAGCGCGAGCGCATGATCACCTCACCTCAAGGTGGAACCGTCGCCGTTGGGGATCGCGATGTTCTGAACCTGTGCGCCAACAACTATCTGGGTCTGGCCGATCATCCTGACCTTGTGGCGGCGGCGTCTGGCGCGATGCAAAGCCACGGGTTCGGCATGGCTTCTGTCCGGTTCATCTGCGGCACGCAGGATCTGCACCGGCAACTGGAACAGCGACTGGCTGCATTTCTGGGCAAGGACGACTCCATCCTGTTTGCCGCCTGCTTTGACGCGAACGGAGGGCTGTTCGAGCCTTTGCTGGGGCCCGAAGACGCGATCGTTTCGGACGCGCTGAACCACGCCTCGATCATTGACGGCATCCGTTTGTGCAAAGCGCAGCGGTACCGGTACGCCAACAGCGACATGGATGACTTGGAGACACAGTTGCAAGCTGCCCGCGCGGCCGGTGCGCGCCACATCATGATCGCCACCGATGGCGTGTTTTCGATGGATGGCTATCTGGCGAAATTGCCTGAAATAGCAGAACTGGCGGCGCACTATGACGCTTTGGTCATGGTGGATGACTGCCACGCAACAGGATTCATGGGCCCCAAAGGTGCAGGCACGCCCGCCCATGCCGGTGTCGACGTGGACATTCTGACAGGCACGCTGGGCAAGGCGCTGGGGGGCTCCATTGGTGGCTATATTGCAGGGCCCCAACCGGTGATCGACCTGTTGCGTCAACGTGCGCGGCCCTACCTTTTTTCCAACTCACTGCCCCCGTCCATCGTCGCAGCGGGGATCGAGGCGATCCGGCTGGTCGAAGAGGGCGACGCGCTGCGGGCTCAATTGTTTGACAATGCGGCCTACTGGCGGTCTGGCCTGACGGACCTTGGATTTGACCTGTTGCCCGGCGAACACCCTATCATCCCCGTGATGCTGGGTGAGGCACAGGTGGCGCAGGACATGGCGGCGCGGTTGTTCGCCGAAGGTGTCTACGTTTCCGGCTTTTTCTTTCCCGTCGTGCCACGCGGAGCGGCCCGCATTCGCACACAGATGAACGCCGCCCTCACGCGGGATGATCTCGACCGGGGGCTTGCCGCCTTCGAGGTGGCCGGCAAAGCAGTGGGCGTTTTGTCATGACCAATGAAATGATCGCGCTTGAAAAGACCCATCCGCGCGAAGGGTTGTGGCAAGTCACGGCCCCCGTGCCCGAGATCGGCCCAGACGACGTTCTGATCCGTGTCAAGAAGACCGGGATTTGCGGCACGGATATCCACATCTGGAACTGGGATGACTGGGCAGCAGACACAGTCCCCACACCGATGATCACAGGGCACGAATTTGCCGGGGAGATCGTTGAAATCGGCTCTAACGTGCAGGACTTGGTGCTTGGGCAACGCTGTTCGGGCGAAGGGCATCTGATCGGCAAGACATCCCGCCAGAGCCGCGCGGGCAAGTTCCATCTTGATCCGGCAACACGGGGGATCGGCGTGAATGAACAAGGTGCCTTTGCCCAATACCTACGTTTGCCTGCCTTCAATGTCGTCCCCCTGCCGGATGAGATCAGCGACGATATCGGAGCGATCCTCGACCCGCTTGGGAACGCCGTTCACACCGCGCTCAGCTTTGATTTGGTGGGCGAGGATGTTCTGGTGACAGGCGCAGGTCCCATCGGGATCATGGCCGCCGCCGTCGCGCGACATGTGGGTGCGCGCAACGTGGTGATCACGGATGTTAACCCGGATCGGCTTGCCCTTGCGCGGCGCGTGGCAGATGTGGTGCCGGTGAACGTCCTCGAAACCGAACTCGCCAACCTGATGCCGGGTTTGAAGATGACACAGGGCTTTGATGTGGGCCTTGAGATGTCGGGTAATCAGGCTGCTTTGGACCAGATGGTCGAGGCGATGACGATGGGCGGACGTATCGCAATGTTGGGCATTCCGCCGGGCAAAAGCCCTGTGGATTGGAGCCGCATCGTGTTCAAGGCAATTACGATCAAGGGCGTTTACGGGCGCGAGATTTTCGAGACGTGGTACAAGATGATCGCCATGCTGCAAAACGGTCTGGATGTATCTGGGGTGATTACGCACCGCTTCGGGGCCAACGACTTTGCCCAAGGGTTTGCCGCGATGAAGTCCGGATCGTCCGGCAAGGTCGTTCTGGACTGGACCTAGGCGGCGGCTGCGACACTGCGCATGGGCTGGCGCCCGTGTTCGGTGAGGATCCACGCCTCTTTGCCCTCGAACACGGCGGCTGTCAGCGGTTCACCATACCCCGCAGCGGTGTCCAGATTGACGCGATTGCCATAATGCGTGGCGTGACGCACAGGCGTATGGCCATGCACGATGAGCTTTGGGTGCGCACCGGTAAAGTCATGGAACTCGTTGCGGATCCAGAGCATGTCTTCTTCGGTCTGCTTCCTGAGCGCCACGCCCGGGCGGATGCCCGCATGGACAAACAGAAGATCGCCCACAGTGTGGGACAGCTTGAGGCCTTCAAGGAATGTCACATGGTCCTTCGGTACGGCAGCGCGCGCATCGGCCTGCACGTCTTTTTCGCGCCGTTGGGGTCCGGCATCGACGCCGTAGGACCCCAGCGTGGTGTCCCCGCCAAGACGCGGATGCAGCCAGTATAGCTCAACCATCATGTAAGGATCGTGCAGGATCGGGCGCTGCATGAACCACTCGAACATGCGGTCATGGTTGCCCTTGAGAAACGTCCAGTTCCGCTTGGCCTTTTGACCTGCGACCAGTGTTTCCAAAACACCCCGGCTGTCAGGTCCGCGATCCGCATAGTCGCCCAGGAAAACCACGGACGCGTCCAACCCTCCATCATCCTCGATCAGGTCAAGGACGCGGTGGAGTTCTTCGGATTGGCCGTGGATATCGCCGATGGCGTAAATGGGGTCTGACATAATGGTCCGGGCAGCAGAATGTGATTTGGCATCGCCTAAAGGGATTCGGTGGCAGATGTAAGGCGAAGGGATGGTCACAATTTATTTGTCGCAGGGACTGCCGCAAAAACGGGCACGCCCCGGGACGGACACTGAAACGCTGTTGGCTGTCGGTTCATGCGTAAGGCGGAGGTGTCCTCCGCCTCACCCGGTATTCATCAGCTTGCCACGTCGAAGGCCAGTGGTTTCACTTGCGTGAACATACCGGTGCCGTCGAGCGTGTGCAGAACGTCGGCCGGGATCGGGTGATCCACGTAAAGAAGGGCGATCGCCTCGCCCCCTGCCACGTTCCGCCCAAGGGTAAAGTTCGCGATGTTGACCCCGTTCTTGCCCATTGTGTTCCCAAGAAGGCCGATGATCCCCGGCACGTCCTCGTTGGTGGTATAAAGCATGTTTTCCCCGATCTCGGCGTCGATGTTGATGCCCTTGATCTGGATGAACCGAGGCTTGCCGTCCGAGAATACAGTGCCTGCAACCGAGCGTTCCCGCTTGGACGTCACCACTGTCACCTTGATGTAGCCGTCAAAGGTCCCGGACTTGTCCTGATTGGTGGTCGATATCTTGATCCCGCGTTCTTTTGCGACAACGGGTGCGCTGACCATGTTTACGTCCGGGTTGGCCCGTTTCATGATGCCCGCGATGACGCCGCAATTCAGCGCCTCGAGGTTCATGTTCGAAACGACGCCATCATAAAGGATGTTGATGGCTCTGATCGGTTCATCCGTCATCTGGCCCACGAAACTGCCCAGATGCCCGGCCAGTTTGACCCAAGGCCCCATCACCTTGGCCTCTTCGGCAGTGACGGAAGGCATGTTCAGAGCATTTTCGACGGCGCCCGTCAGAAGGTAGTTTGCCATTTGATCGGCCACCTGGAGGGCCACGTTTTCCTGCGCTTCGGTTGTCGCCGCCCCAAGGTGGGGTGTGACGACGACGTTGGGCAGGTTGAACAGCGGGTTTTCCTTTGCTGGCTCTTCGGCGAAAACGTCAAATGCTGCACCCGCGACATGGCCGGACTTGAGCGCCTCGGCCAATGCCACCTCATCGACCAGACCACCACGTGCGCAGTTGATGATCCGCACACCGGGTTTCATCATCGAAATCCGTTCGGCGGTGATCATGTTTGCCGTCTGCTCGGTCTTGGGCACGTGCAGGGTTATGAAGTCAGCACGGGCAATGAGGTCATCCAGTTCAACCTTTTCCACGCCCATCTTGTTGGCCTTGTCCGTGCTCAGGAACGGATCAAAGGCCAGCACCTTCATCTTGAGGCCCCGCGCGCGGTCACAGACGATCCCGCCGATGTTGCCTGCCCCGATCACCCCGAGCGTTTTGCCGGTCAGTTCGGTGCCCATGAACTTGGACTTTTCCCATTTGCCCGCGTGAGTCGATGCAGAGGCTTCGGGGATTTGACGCGCCACAGCAAACATCATCGCAATGGCGTGTTCTGCGGTCGTGATCATGTTGCCAAAAGGCGTGTTCATCACGATCACCCCTTTTTTCGAGGCGGCTTCCTTGTCGATATTGTCGGTGCCGATGCCTGCGCGCCCGATGACTTTGAGATTGGTCGCGTTGTTGAGGATGGTTGGTGTGACGCGCGTGGCGGACCGGATGGCCAGCCCGTCATATTGACCGATGATCTCGGCCAGCTTGTCCTTGTCTTTGCCAAGGTCGGGTTGGAAATCGACCTCGATCCCGCGGTCCTTGAAGATCTGGACAGCGGCCGGGGAGAGTTTGTCAGAGATGAGTACTTTGGGAGCCATGGGTTTGGTCCTTTGATGTCGGGGAGGGCGGACGACACGTCCGCCTTACAGGTGTCGGGAAGGGGTAAGGCGCAGTTTTACTGCGCCGCGATTTCGGCTTGGAAGGCCCAGTCGAGCCAGGGCAACATCGCTTCGATGTCCGAAGTTTCGACTGTGCCACCACACCAGATGCGCAACCCCGGGGGGGCGTCGCGATAGGCACCGATGTCCAGAGCCACGTTTTCATCGGCCAGCCGTTTTGCAATGGCCTTGGCAAAGGCGGCACCGTCCTTGATCCGGTCATCGCTGAACTTGAGGCACACCGAAGTGGTTGACTGCGTCGCCGGGTCAGTGGCGAGATTTTCGATCCAGTCATGTGTCTCTACAAAAGAGGAAACCGCGGCAGCGTTGGCGTTCGCTCGCGCGATCAGACCTTGGAGACCACCAACGGACCGCGCCCAGTCCAGAGAGAACAGGTAGTCTTCGACCGCGAGCATGGAGGGCGTGTTGATCGTCTCTCCGACAAAGATGCCTTCGATCAATTTGCCGCCTTTGGTGAGGCGGAAGATTTTGGGTATGGGCCATGGTGGCGTGTAGTTTTCCAACCGCTCGACGGCGCGCGGTGACAGGATCAGCATGCCGTGTGCCGCTTCTCCGCCGAGCACCTTCTGCCAGCTGAATGTGGTCACATCCAGTTTGTCCCAGGGCAGGTCCATTGCGAAGGCGGCGGAGGTTGCATCGCACAGTGTCAGCCCGGCCCGGTCCGCCGGGATGGCGTCGCCGTCTGGAATGCGCACGCCCGAGGTCGTACCGTTCCAAGTAAAGCAAACATCGTTGTCGTAGTTCAGCGCGGCCATATCCACGATCTCGCCGTAGTCGGCGGTGTGCACGGTATGGTCGATCTTGAGCTGCTTGGCCACATCCGTAACCCAGCCTGCGCCAAAGCTTTCCCATGCCACCATTTCCGCGGGCCGTTCGCCAAGCAGGGACCACATCGCCATTTCATAAGCACCGGTGTCCGAGGCAGGGACGATCCCGATGCGGTAATCGGCGGGCACCCCGAGGATCTCACGGGTGTCGTCGATCGCCTTTTTCAGCTTGGATTTGCCCACAGCAGCGCGGTGCGAGCGACCCAAGGGGGCGTCAGCCAGAGCGGTTAGGTCATGCGTGGGGGGTTTGGCACAGGGGCCCGAAGAAAAGCGCGGATTTGCCGGGCGCGCGCCCGGTTGTTTCATAGTCATTTCTGCTATCCTTACAGATAATCGCCCTTCGTTGGGGAAGGGTGTCCCACGGATGCGTTTACGGACGTGGCCGGGGTGGTGCAAGCAGGCATTGGGGGCTATAGCCTGCCCCGGGCGTTTATTTGCGACAGGCCCGTCGCCTTTCGGAAACTCGGCTCATGTTCGTTTGTACTCTTTTGACTGATCCCGCCGCTCCGTCTTTGGACCCTGCGTTGGTTGACAGTTTGCGCAATGCCTGGGGCGGGGGGGATGCCCAGTGGCTTGCGGCGGATGAGGCGGCGGCATTTTCATTAAGCACGGTTCCGGACAATCGGTGGGACGTCTGGACGGATGTTCAGGCCTTGGGTGTTGATCTGGTGATTCTCCCGATGGCGGATCGGCCCAAGAAGATGCTGCTTGCGGACATGGACAGCACCATGATCCAGCAGGAGTGCATTGACGAGCTGGCCGATGTGGCAGGCGTCGGTGACCGGGTCAAGGACATCACCGCGCGTGCCATGAACGGGGAACTGGATTTTGAAGCCGCCATTCGTGAACGTGTCGGCCTGTTGAAAGGCCTGCCAGAGGCGGTGATTGGCGAGGTTCTGGATACCCGCATCAGCTATATGCCCGGCGGCGCGACCCTGCTGGCCACGATGAAGGCATATGGGGCCTATGCAGCCCTCGTGTCGGGCGGATTCACGGCGTTTACCTCCGCTGTTGCGGGCGCGCTGGGCTTTGATGAGAACCGGGCCAATACGCTGCTGGCCGAGGACGGTGTTCTGACCGGGCAGGTGGGCATGCCCATCCTCGGCCAGCAGGCCAAGGTTGATGCGCTGGATGAGATCACCACCCGTTTGGGGTTGGCCGATACGGACGTACTGGCCGTGGGGGATGGTGCAAATGATCTGGGCATGTTGCGCCGGGCGGGGATGGGCGTGGCCCTGCATGCCAAGCCGAGTGTCGCAGCCCAGTGTGATGTGCGGGTGAATTTTGGAGATCTGACGGCCTTGTTGTATCTTCAGGGCTATGCTCGGTCTGAATTTGTGAGCATTTGAAGGGGGCTCTGCCCCCGTCCTTCGGACTCCCCCGGGATTTTTTCAAAACAGAGAAGCGATGAACTGCCCGCTGTGGGACAGTCCGGATGTGTGGTATAGTGCGCAGAGGCGGAACGGAGAGGGGGCCTTGCTATGCCGAAATTCAAGTTCGCCTATCACGGGGGTGGGATGCCCGAGACGCCGGAAGAAGGCGCGCGGATGATGGCCGCGTGGAACGAGTGGTATTCCGAAATGGGAGAGGCGCTTGTTGATGGCGGTGCGCCCGTTGGTCAGTCCATGACGGTTTCACTTGGGGGTGTTGCGCCTGACGGCGGCGCGAACCCGTTGTCAGGCTACACCGTGGTTCAGGCCGATACGATTGAGGCCGCCTGTGAGATGGCCAAGGGCTGTCCGATGATTGCAGACGGGTCCGGGTCGGTCGAGGTGGCCCCTGTGATCGATATGTAAGGCGGATATGGTGCCTGCTGTTACAGTAATGCCGGGGCCGCCCGCAGATACCCGGTCTTCAAGCCATCCCAGTTTTTGATCACGCCGTTCGTAAAGGCCAATGCCTCTGGATGGTTGGGGTCGAGAGCGCCGAGTTTTACCAGGATTTGCGCCATGGCGCATTCGCTGGCCCGCGTCGCCCCATCCGTGATCTTGAGCGAGACGCCCATTTTCTGTTCGGGCAGGATGGCGACAAAGTAGCCTTCGGCCCCCGTTTTTATCGCAACTTTGCCGCCTGCCGCGCGCATCAGACGGGTGCAGGCGCGTCCTTCTCCGGCCACCAGATCCGGGTGCAGCGCCATGGCGTTGCGCAGTTGGCCCTGTGGGCTGTCGTCGCTGGCGGCGGCATAAGTTGCCATTGCGCGGGCCATGCCGTGCATCGTGCAGGCAAAGTTCGGGGCAGAGCAGCCGTCGATCCCGTGCCCGGCTGACGTCTCTTGCGTCATCCGTTCGAACGCTTCGAGGCAGGCAGTCTGTACCGGATGATCCAGTGCGACGTAATCCGGGCCTGCGTCCAGGTGCCTCGCCAGCGTAAGAAAGCCTGCATGTTTGCCAGAGCAGTTGTTGTGAATGCGACAAGGTTGTTCATGTGCCCGGATCATTGCTTCGCGCAGGTCGGGGTCTCGCGATGTTTGTGGGCCACAACAGAAATCATCGTCGTGCCGCCCGATATGATCCAGCCACGCACCGACTTTTTTAACGTGGATCGGCGCGCCCTGATGGGAGGCGCAGGCAAGCGCCAGATGCTTTGCCCCAAGGTCAAAGACTTTTGCGGCGCCGCTTTCGATCAGGGGAAGTGCCTGCAGCATCTTGGACGAAGAGCGCGGTAGCACGATCGCTTCGGGTACGCCCCGGGCGTGCACGATCTGACCCGTTTCGTCGCAGACGACGGCATGGCCCTGATGCGCGCTTTCCAGAAAGGGGCCGCGCCAGACTTCCGCCAGCGTGACCGCGCCATGGGCAGGATGCGTCATATTTTCCCTCACATCTGCGCGAAAACCTGCCAATTGGCCATTCCCGCGTCGCACGTTTCGCGCTAATGTGCCACTTGTCGAGAAGAATTGCCGCCCTTGCAAGAGAATGCGCCGAAAATAGCGCGCCACGAGGAGCGGAGCAGTGATTGAGGTTTGGACAGCTTGGAGGCTGTAAAAATGGGATTAATGTCTAAGATCGCCGTTGGGTTTGGTGCGCTGTCGCTTTTGGCCAGCGGTGCAGTGGCCCAGGAGCAAAGCACGAACCGTGTGGCTGCCAAAACGGACTGGAGCGTCTTTGTCGAAAGCGACCCGACAGAATGCTGGGGTGTGGCCACTCCGAAAGAGACGGTGAACACCCGTGAGGGCCGCGTTGTCGCCGCCACCCGCGGGCAGATTTTGCTGATGGTGTTTTACCGCCCGAGTGCCGAGGCCAAGGGGCAGGTTGCCTTTACCGGTGGCTATCCGTTCCGGACGGGATCAACGGTCAACGTCAACATCAGCGGCAACGAGTTTGAGCTGTTCACGGACGGTGAGTGGGCCTGGCCTGCGACCCCTGCGGATGACAGCAAGATCGTGACGGCGATGAAACGCGGTGCTGATGCGGTTGTGACGGGTATTTCCAGCCGCGGTACGACAACCAAGGATACGTTTTCCCTGTTGGGCTTTACCGCAGCTGTCGAGGATGCAGAGGCGCGCTGCGGCAGTTGAAGCCGCCGCGCCAGCCCAAATCAATGATGCGTGAGGGGTTGTGCAGATTTGCACGACCCCTTTCTACTTTTCGATAGTTTGGAACTGAACGGTACCATACTACGTGTTCTGCCATGCAACCCCGAAAGGAACCTGACATGGTTACCACTACAGTTCATACCCTCGACACTGCCCCCGAAGCGTCAAAACCGCTCTTGGAAAATTCAATCAAAGCCTTTGGCCGTTTGCCCAGTCTGCACGGCGTGATGGCGACCAGCCCCGGTTTGCTGGAAGGCTACCAGCATCTGCACCGCCTCGCGATCCATGGCACTGCCTTTACCTCCGAAGAGCGCACTGTGGTCTGGATGACTGTCAACGTGGCCAATCAC
>JBCBDZ010000112.1:0-10561 GCA_038529225.1 Pseudomonadota bacterium
GGGCGATCACATTCACCTGCACCTCAACCACCTGCCCAAGGAAACGCTGATCCCCGGCAGGCGCAGGTCCAGCGTTTCCTTGGGCAGGTGGTTGAGGTGCAGGTGAATGTGATCGCCCTGCTCGCCCACGCCGCGCCCTTCGCGGATTTCCATGGTCATGCAGCGGCTGACCACGTCGCGCGATGCGAGATCCTTGTAGGTTGGCGCGTAGCGTTCCATGAACCGCTCGCCTTCGGAGTTGGTCAGGTATCCGCCCTCGCCCCGCGCCCCTTCGGTGATCAGGCAACCCGCGCCGTAAATTCCGGTGGGGTGGAACTGCACGAACTCCATGTCTTGCAGAGGCAGACCAGCCCGCGCCGTCATGCCGCCGCCGTCACCTGTGCAGGTGTGGGCCGATGTGGCCGAGAAATAGGCGCGGCCATAGCCACCCGTGGCCAGCACGACCATCTTGGCGGCGAACAGGTGCATGGTCCCGTCATCGAGTTTCCAGCACAGCACGCCCTGACACACGCCGTCTTCGGACATGATCAGGTCGATGGCGAAATACTCGATGTAGAATTCCGCGTTGTTCTTGAGGCTTTGGCCATAAAGCGTGTGCAGGATGGCGTGGCCGGTCCGGTCCGCAGCCGCACATGTCCGTTGTACCGGGGGGCCTTCGCCAAATTCTGTCGTGTGACCGCCAAAGGGGCGCTGGTAGATCTTGCCCTCTTCGGTGCGCGAAAACGGCACGCCGTAATGTTCCAGTTCGTAAACCGCCTTGGGGGCCTCACGCGCGAGGTACTCCATTGCATCCGTATCCCCGAGCCAGTCCGAGCCCTTGACGGTGTCATACATGTGCCACTGCCAGTTGTCCGGGCCCATGTTGGACAGCGACGCGGCGATCCCGCCCTGAGCGGCAACGGTGTGGGAGCGGGTCGGGAAGACTTTGGTCACGCAAGCGGTGCGCAATCCCTGTTCGGCCATGCCCAGCGTTGCGCGCAGTCCGGCACCACCGGCCCCCACGACCACGACGTCATATTCATGCGTCTCGTAATCATATGCAGCCATTTGTCAGGCCTCCTGTTTCATGCTTGGCGCGGGGCGCCACTGGTATCAGGGCGCGCAAGATCGCGCCGGTGTTTCGACTATAAGGCGATGCGCGCGATTGCGAACAATCCGGCGGCGATGATCGTGTAGGAAAAAGCCGTCGTTGCGATCAGCGTCAGTTTGCCAGCCGTGCCGTGTACGTAGTCTTCGATCGCGGCATGCGCCTCGCGCATCAGGTGCACAACGATCACGATCAGGGCCAGTCCCATCAGAATGGCCGGAACCGGGCGGCTGAAATAGGCAAGCACCTCTGCGTGGCTTCCCCCGAGCGCGCCCCCGAAGAGCATCACAAGGATCGGCACCAGCGGCAGCAGCAGGATGGAACTGACCATCATTTGCCAGTGGTGATGCGTCCCCTCGCGGCCGGAGCCCAGTCCCGACGCACGTTTGCGGTCTGTCAAATAGCGCATATCAAACCCTCCTCAGGTGACGATCAGGACAAAGACTGTGAGCAGCGTTGCGAGGATGAACATTCCCTTGGCCATGTCCTCGGACACCTCCACCCGCACCAGATAGCCGAAATCCCACAACACGTGGCGCAAGCGTCCGAGCATATGATAAAAGATGCCCCACATTGCCGCAGTAAGGATCAGCGTGCCCAACACGCTGCGCAACAGGCCGTCGACCACTGCAAAGGCTGCCTCGGACGAGGCCGCGGCCAGAAGCCATGCCACAACCAGCACGGACGCGATCAGACACCCGATGCCCGTGATCCGCACCATGATTGAGGAGATAGACGTCCATTGCGGGCGATAGATCTGTAGATGCGGCGAGAGCGGGCGATTGCCCCGATTGACATCAGCCATTGTGCGTCCTTTTTGTTCCCTGCTCCATTGATACTCTATTATGCGCCCGTGTCACGTACCCCGCGCACGCCCTTGGCGCGGTTAATTGGCGCACAACCGAGGTTTTTGCAAATCGTGATCACATGGCAAATCGCTGTGATCACGAAATTACCTTACGGTGTGGCGTCCGTGACCTGTCGCGTGGTTTCGCGCTGCAATTTGCGTTTGATCTGTTCAGGGTAATCCGCGAATCCGTTGGCCGTCACCACGAAAGCGCCGGGGCCCGTGATCAGGTTTTCAAAGAAATAGGCCGTGAGGTCCCCATCATCGGTTTCAATGGCAATGGCGTTCACCGTGACTTCATCAGCGCGCAACAAAGCACGCTGGGTCGCCGGTGCCACCCCTTCGTTGGATTCCCCGTCCCCCGAGACGTCGATCACCCGCCGTGTGCAATGGGCGACTGGGGCAAGTGCTGCGCGCGCCACTTCAAGTGCTTCGCCAATGGCCGTTGAGTAGTTGCGCCAGATGCGCGGGTCGGCCTCGATCTGGTCGGCGAGGTTGAGGACGTCGGCATAGGTCCGCATGGCTGTCCATGGTATCGTCTGGCGCTGTCGCGATGACCCGGTCCACTGGATCAGCGCGACTTGGGCCTGCTGATCCACAAGTGCGTCGGCCACGATTCCGTCGCGCAAGGCCGCCGCCAGCCCGTCCATCTGGATGCGGTATTCCTGCTTGTCCACAGACCCCGACACATCCACCGCCAGAAGCAGCGCAAGGTCGCAGGCGCGCGACTGCGCCGTCGTGGCAAGTGTCACCAAGAGTGCCAGAGCAGTGGTGCGAAAACAGGTCATGGGACGACCCTAGCAGAGCGACCCTGACACGCATCTGAAATGTTGGTGTTCGGCGTGTCAGTAGGCCAGATCGTAAAGCGCGCCCGCCAGCACCCTGATCCCGGCCACACAATCGCTCAACTCCGAAAACTCTTCGGGGGTGTGACTGCGTCCCTCGAAACTGCGCACAAAGATCATGGCGACAGGGCAGATCTGTGCTATTTGTTGCGCGTCATGTCCTGCCCCGCTGGCCATGTGCATGACGGGTACATCCATTCTTGCGGCCGCTGTATCGAGTGCCGCAACGAGGTCCGGGGCGCTCTGGCAGGCGGGGTGATCCAGCAAAACGGTGCTCTGAAAGGTCAGTCCGCGCCGTGTTGCCACCGCTTCGATCAGCTTCTGATGCGCGGCATACATCGCCTGTGCGGCCTTTGGGTCCGGGTGGCGGGCATCGATGGTAAAGGTGACAGAACGCGGGATAATGGCGCGCCCACCGGGCTTGGGCACGCAATGCCCGATGGTGGTGACAGCCGGACGGCCCAAAGCCTCGGCATGCGCGATTACCCCGTTAGCGATTTCGGCAAAACCCGCCATCGGATCGTTGCGGATGTCCATGGGAAAAGCGCCAGCGTGGTTGGAGGTGCCGTGCAAGGTGATCTCGGTCTGCCGGATGTGGGTGATTGCATCCACGATGGCGACGGGCAGGTCGGCGTCCTCGAGCACGGGGCCCTGTTCGATGTGCAGTTCGATGAAGGCCGCAATGTCGTCACGCACCGTCTCACCGATGCGCGCAGGATCAAATCCGGCCTCTTTCATGGCTGCCCCGATGCTGACCCCATCAGCGTCACGCACCACATCGCAATCCTCGGGGGACGCACGACCGACCAAAGCGCGCGACCCCCAGAACCCCGCGGTGGGAAAGCGACTGCCTTCCTCTTCGCACAGTGACACCACCTCCAGCGTGCGGCGGGGCGGGCCGAATTGGGCATGCAATGCGCTGACCGCGACCATGCCCGCGATGACGCCAAGTGCGCCGTCATATCGCCCGCCGGGACACTGGCTGTCGATGTGAGAGCCTGTGACAATTGAGGGGCCTGCTTCGCGCCCACGGGCGACGGCCCACAGGTTGCCGCCGGTGTCGTATGTCACATCAACGCCCGCATCCCGGCCCCATTGTGCCACCAGTTCGTTGGCGGCGACCCATTCCGGTGAAAACGCGGTGCGCCATACGCCTGTATCGGAATGCCGACCGATCTCGCCCAATTGCAGGATCATATCCTCGACCCGTTTTGGGTCTATTTTGGGCTGTGTCATGGGTTGTCTCCGCTCAGTCGGTTCGTGCCGAGATGATACGGAATGACGGGCGCGCGCAATCGCTTCTGTGGTCGCGGTGTCCCGTTGGACGCGAAATGCCTTCAGATCGGCATCAGCGCCCAATAATCCAGATCAAGCAGGACGTCAGGCAGGTATTTGCCATCCTCTCCGCGCAAGGCAAACGGAGCGCCCCCTTTGGTCGCAACGAGACGCAACCGGATCGCACCGACGCCGGGGGTGGAGGTTTCTGCGGTGTCCAGCACCTCGCTCCAGGCTCGAATGGTGTCGCCGGCAAGACAGGGGTTTGCGTGGGCACCTGCATTCAGCCCCACTACCATCTGCGCGTTGGCCAGACCGTTGAATGACAGCGCGCGGGCCATCGAAATCACGTGCCCGCCATAGATCAAGCGCGTCCCATCTGGCCGCGCGGAGGTGTCAAAGTGCACTTTGGCCGTGTTCTGCCAAAGACGGGTGGCCATCATGTGCTCGGCTTCTTCGATTGTGACACCGTCGACGTGATCGATCTGCTCACCAATCCGGTAGTCGCCCAAACGATGCGGCTCACCTGCCAGTGCGGCGTCGTAGGCGTCAAATGTCAGCCCCTTTGGGACCACGAGCGTGTCCGGCGCCACCACTTTGGCAAGATCGGGGACCACGGTTTCGGGGGCCGGAGCCTCAATGTCGCGTTTGCGCACCATCACCCAGCGCACATAGTCCAGCACCGACACCCCATGCTGATTGCGCCCCGTTGTCCGGACCCAGACAACACCGGTTTTGCCATTTGAGTTCTGCTTGACCCCGATCACTTCCGAGGCGGATGTCAGCGTATCACCGGGCCAGACCGGCGCCAGCCAGCGTCCTTCGGCGTAGCCGAGGTTGGCCACGGCATTCAGGGACACATCCGGAACGGTTTTCCCAAAGACGGTATGAAAGGCGATCATGTCATCAAGGGGCGATGCCGCAAGGCCGCAGCTTTGCGCAAAACTGTCAGAGGAGTAGAGCGCATACCGCGCCGGGTAGAGCGCATGATAGAGCGCCCGCTCCCCTGCCCCCACCGTCCGGGGGACCGCATGGGTCAGCACGTCACCGACGCGGTAATCCTCGAAAAACCGGCCCTGATTGGTCTTGCCTGTCATTACTGCGCCCCAAGTTTTGTGTCAGGGGTGTAGGTGCCCTCGACCTCTTTTGTCACCGCTTGCCCGCAGCGCATGACGCCTGCGGCGTGATCCCATGTCTGGGTTGGACTGCCGTGCAGCGCCCAGCCTTTGTTCAGGGCTTCGGTCACTTTGTGGCAAAAGGCCGATGTGTCCTCTTCGGACAGAAAACGGTAAAGTTTCATATGCTTAACTCGGAAACGGCCAGACGCCCAGCCAGTTGTGGATCATCCCGATGACACCCAGCAGGATCACCGACCCGACCAGAAACATGCCATCCTTGGCGTAGGTGCCACCCGGCCCGGGCTCCCACTCAGGCTCTTCGGAATTGATGATACGCGCGGTCAGAACGGCCCAGATCAAGAGGCCACCAAACAACAGGATCGAGGCCAGATCGCCATTTACCAGCAAATGCGAGATCGCCCAGATCGAAAAGCCCGTCAGCATGGGGTGACGCATGCCCGAGATCAGCTTGCCGCGCTTGGGGGCCGGGCTGAGCATGTAGATCGCGATGATCATCAGCGTGTTGTTGATGTGGACCATGAAACCGGGCGGAAACCAGACCGGAATAAAGTCGGCACCGCGATAGCCGATGACCATCAGCACAATTCCGATCCCGATACCCGCCGCGACAAGTCCCTTGCCCGGATCACCCAGTGATGCGCGCCGTTCCGGCGCCACCCGTTTGAACAGGTGCGCGGCCCACCACAGGCCGACCCCCAAAACCAGAATGATCCAGTACATCGTCTATCCTTCCATCATCACCGCAATCGCGTCCGCCTTGGCCAGCGTTTCGCGTGCTGTCACGATGTGCAGATTTTCGACGATACGTCCATCGACGACGGCGACTCCTTGCCCAGACGCCTCTGCCGCCTCGAACGCCTCGATCTGGCGGCGGGCGAGGTCAACGTCTGCGTCGGACGGGGAAAAGGCTGTATTTGCGATGTCGATTTGTGCCGGATGGATCAGTGTCTTGCCGTCAAAGCCCATGTCGCGGCCTTGTTCGCATTCGGCCTCCAGCCCGGCGTCATCCTTGAAGGCGTTGTAGACACCGTCGACGATTGCGCGCCCGTGTGCCTTGGCCGCCAGCAGGCATAGCCCAAGCCCAGATTGCAGCCCCAGACGGTCGGCGCGCGGGCGCAATTGCAGTTCCTTTGCCAGATCATTGGTGCCCATGACCATGCCTTGCAGGCGCGGATGCGCGGCGATTTGGCCCGCGTTCAGCATCCCGAGCGCGGTTTCCATCATTGCCCATAGTGGCGTCTCGCCTGTGATCAGCGCAAGAGCGTCAAGGTCGGCAGGGGCCGACACTTTGGGCATCAGGACCGCGTCGGCGTCCATGTTGATCGCGGCTTTGGCGTCGTCCGCCCCCCAGGGCGTATCAAGGCCGTTGATGCGGACGATTTTCAGACGTGTGCCATAGCCACCGGTGGCCAAAGCATCCGCGAGGGTCGCGCGTGCTGCTTCTTTTTCCTCAATGGAAACAGCATCTTCCAGATCAAAAATGATCGCGTCCACCTGCAACTGCCGGGCCTTGTCCAACGCGCGCGGTTTTGAGCCGGGGATATAGAGAACAGAACGTAGAGGGCGTGCGATGGCCATGGGAGCCTCCGGTCGAATCATAATGTTGCGCGGACAGGTGCATTTTCTTTCCGGATAGTTCAAGGCCTTGCGCCTCCAAATGCATGAAATTCCGAAACAAACCGGGGAAAATTCAAATTGAGCATATCGGCGCACGGGCCGTTAACCATTATTTCAGAGCCTCCGGCGCACCCTGTTGTGTATTCCGACATCTCCGGGAGGGCCGTTTCAGCTGGGCCGCTGAACACTTTTGCGGAAAGAGAGAGCGCGGGATGCGACATGAACCGGGGCCGCCCGGTCATCACCGGACAGTCCGGTTGGGCCAGATGACCAGAGGTGACGCCTTCCATTGCGAAAGGCTGAACAAATGAAACGGAACAAAACTCTGATAACGCTGGGCGCGCTTGTCTTGGCTGCTACTGCGAACCTGATCACGACCAGTATGGCCGCCGCCCAGCAAAGCCGCAATTGCGGCCCGCGTGAACTGGTGGTGACCCGACTGGCCGAGGGGTTTGGAGAGACCCGCCAATCCATGGGGCTGGGCGCAAACAATGCGGTGGTTGAGGTGTTTGCCTCTGAAGAATCCGGCACATGGACAATCACTGTAACATCGCCCAACGGCGTCACCTGCCTGGTTGCCAGCGGTCAGGCGTTCGAAGAACTGGTCGAGGCCTTGCCTGCCAAGGGCAACGATGCCTGAACAGGCGGAACCGTCTTTGCCGAACGTGAGGCGCGCCGTTTGGTGCGCCTTTTTTCGTTTCACTGTGACCCTGCAGGGTAAGGCGCATCCTGATGCGCCTCTTTGTGTCGCGTTCAAAGGCAGGCACCGCTCAGGTCAACCCATCCCAGATCAGCTTGCTCCCCGTCATGATGAGCAGCACATATGTCAGTAAAAAGAATGCCCGTTCAGGTATCAGGTAGTGCGCCTTGACGCCAAGCCATGTGCCCAGCAGCGCAAAGGGGGCCAGCGCAAGATTGGCCGAAAATGTTTGCAACGTGAACATGCCCAGAAAGGCGTATGGCACGAATTTGAAGACGTTGATCGCCGTGAAGATCAGAACCGTGTTCGCCTGATAGGCTGTTTTTCCAAGCTTCAGGGACAACAGATACACTGCCGCCGGAGGCCCGCCTGCATGGCTGACAAAGCTGGTGAACCCGGCCACGGCCCCCGTCACACCGCCAACCCAGTCCGGCAGGGCGCGCTCGGCCAGTTTGATCCAGCCTTGGGCGCGGCCCACCTGCCAGATCACGAATGCAATCGAAATCACCCCGATCAGAACCCGGAACACATCGCCGTCCGCGCGGGCAAACAACCACGCACCGATGGCGACGCCCGGCAACGCCCCAAGGATCATGCGGCGCGAAATGGCCCAGTCCCACTTGCCCCAAAAGGGGCGCAGGGCAGCGACATCCATCAGCATCAAAAGCGGCAAGGTCACGCCCAGCGCCAGACCCGGCTCAAGGATCAGCGCCAGAATCGACGTCGCCGCAAAGGCCGCACCTGACCCGAACCCGCCCTTTGAAATCCCTGCAAAGACCACGGCAGGCGCTGCGATGGCAAAAAACCAGAGATCCAGCTGCAACATGTTCTGTCCGATCGAAAAGCCTGTGTTCCGCTCCGTTTAGCCGATGCGTTCGCGTGCCACCAGCGATCACGAAACACCGCGCTGCAATGCAGCGCACTTGCACGGCGCGCCCATGCGCGATAGCACACGCCGCAAACAAACCCCAACGATCCGGAGAATTTCACCCATGGCCAGACCCAAGATCGCGCTGATCGGCGCAGGGCAAATCGGCGGCACCCTCGCACATCTCGCAGCTATAAAGGAACTGGGCGACGTGGTTCTGTTCGACATCGCCGAAGGGACGCCCGAAGGCAAAGCCCTTGATATCGCAGAGTCCGGCCCCTCGGAAGGGTTTGATGCCCAGATGAGCGGTACCCAGTCTTACGCCGATATCGCGGGCGCAGACGTCTGCATCGTCACCGCCGGTGTCCCGCGCAAGCCGGGGATGAGCCGGGATGACCTGCTGGGCATCAACCTCAAGGTCATGAAGTCCGTCGGCGAAGGCATCCGCGACCACGCGCCAAACGCCTTTGTCATCTGCATCACCAACCCGCTGGATGCGATGGTCTGGGCGCTGCGTGAATTCTCGGGCCTGCCCCATGAAAAAGTCTGCGGCATGGCTGGCGTTCTCGACAGCGCCCGTTTCCGCCACTTCCTGTCCGAAGAGTTCGGCGTGTCCATGCGTGATGTCACAGCGTTCGTTTTGGGCGGACACGGCGATACCATGGTGCCGCTGACCCGCTATTCGACCGTGGCCGGCATCCCTCTGCCCGATCTGGTCAGCATGGGCTGGACCACGCAGGAAAAACTGGACGCCATCGTTCAGCGCACCCGTGATGGTGGCGCCGAAATCGTCGGCCTGCTGAAAACCGGCTCTGCCTTCTATGCCCCCGCCACCTCGGCGATCGAAATGGCCGAAGCCTACCTGAAAGACCAAAAACGCGTTTTGCCCTGTGCCGCTTATGTGGACGGCGCCCTTGGCCTCAAGGGCATGTATGTGGGCGTGCCCACCGTGATTGGCGCTGGCGGCGTTGAGAAGGTGATCGACATTCAGATGACCAAGGACGAACAGGCGATGTTCGACAACTCTGTCGCCGCCGTCAAAGGTCTTGTGGATGCCTGCAAAGGCATTGACGACAGCCTGACTTAAATCAGTCCAAACCACAGTTTTTTGGCCGGGCGCAGTCGCGTCCGGCCTTTTTCGTGTGTATATGAACCTCATGCCCCAGTCGCGCCCCATAGACCGGAAACTGACCACGATATTGGCCGCCGACGCCGCCAATTACTCGGGCAGGATGAGCCGTGACGAAGAGGGAACGGTCCGTGCCCTGCGCGCGGCCCGGGCGGTCATTGATGATACCATTGCGCAGGCAGGCGGGCGCATTGCCAATACGTCCGGGGATGGGCTGATAGCAGAGTTTCCGTCGGTTGTGCGCGCCGTGCGCTGTGCCATCGACATTCAGGTCATTTTGAACCGGCGCGATGATCTGCTCCCATTCCGGCTTGGGGTGCATCTGGATGACGTCATCATCGAGGGCGACGATCTGCTTGGCGACGGCGTAAACCTTGCTGCCCGTTTGCAGGAAATGGGCGAAGTCGGGGGGATTCTGGTCTCTGAGCAGGTGCGCAACCACGTGCACGGCAAAATCGGCGACGCCACTCTGCGTCCACTTGGGCCTGCAACGCCGCGCCACCTGACCGAGGTTGGGCTTTATGCGGTTGTAGCTGACGGAATCGTTGCGCCGCGCCTTCTGGACAATCTTGGCCCGAAGGTGACGAAAAGCGACTTTTCTCCCCCCGAAGAGGGCACCGCGCCGGTGTCGCCCGAGCCATCTGCCGCGATCATCGAGGCGCGCGCAACCTTCAAGAGATCGTGCTGGCGGCTTGGGGGCGGTGTTGTCGGACTTGCCTTTCTGGATATCGCCTTTGGGTTGCCGCCCTTTGTGACGATCTTTCCGACCGTTTTGCTGCTGTACCTGCTTTACCGAAAATGGGGCAAACTGCGCGCCTTTGAGGCCGAGCAGGCCTAGACCCCGCCCAAGGTTTCGCGCAACCACGGGGTGCGCGCCATCAGATCGGCGTCGAAGGCCGCGGGCGTCAAATCCGGCGCATCCGTGCCCAGAACGGCGCCCGGATCGAAGGGCACATCGCACAACAGATCAAAGGCCGCAAGCCGCGCACGCCGATCCGGTGTAAGCGCAAAGAGCGCGTGATGGGCAGCCTCGGCCTCTTTGACGGATGCGCAG
>JBCBDZ010000113.1:0-10495 GCA_038529225.1 Pseudomonadota bacterium
CACCGTCGATCAGAACGTGGCCGTCGGCCTGACCGAGGTCCAGAATGTCCTCACGCAGCCGCTCCATGACCGGGGACTGTCCGATCAGCTTTTTCATCAACTGCCCGCCGTCGCTCAATTCGCGGCGCAGGGCGCGGTTGTCCATGATCAGCCGGCGCTGGCCCGTGGCCTTTTTGGCCAGTTGGGACATGCGGTCCGGGTTGAACGGTTTTTCAAGAAAGTCGAACGCTCCGACACGCATCGCCTCCACGGCCATGGGCACATCGCCGTGGCCGGTGATCATGATGACGGGCAGTGCGCTGTCATTGCCCATGAGCTTTTTCAGAAACTGCATGCCATCCATACCCGGCATCCGGATGTCGGAAATGACAATGCCGGGATAGTCGGGGCCAAGAACCTTCAGCGCGTCTTCGGCACTGGCGAAGGTTTCTGTGTCATAGCCCGAAAGGGCCAGCCACTGGCTTATGGACTGGCGCATGTCCTGCTCGTCATCAACGATCGCAATCTTCATGGCTTGGGTCATTTCAAACTTACTCCGCCGCTTTTATCTTTGTGTCGCCGCCATCGGCCTCTGCGCCCAGAATGGGCAATTGCATCTCGAACACGGCACCGTTGGACGTGCTGTTGCGTGCCGTAAGCCGACCGCCCAGATCGTTGACAATGCCGGATGAGATGGCAAGCCCCAAGCCTACGCCGTCGCCGGGTTGCTTGGTGGTGTAAAACGGTTCGAACAGGGCATCCAGATCCTCGATACCGGGACCGTTGTCGCGCACCGTCAGGGTGGCTGTTTCCCCGGCTGACAACATGATGTCGATTTGTGGCGCGCGCACGGTTTTGGTTGCGTCAATTGCATTGCGCAGAAGGTTGACCATCACCTGTTCGATGCGCAGCCGATCCCCCATGACTTCGACCGCTTGGCGGGGCAACACGCGGTTGATCTGAACCCGGCGCTGCCGCAACTGCGGCTCCATCATCGAAAGGGATGAGGCGAGCGCATCGCCCATGTTTACGGGGCTGAGCGCGTCCTGGCCTTTGCGGGCATAGGACTTCAGCTGGCGCGTGATCGCGCCCATGCGTTCAATCAGGTCATCAATCCGGCCAAAACTGACCACAGCCTCTTCGGGTCGGTTGCGACGCAACAAAAGGCGGGCACCGGCCAGATAGGTTTTCATGGCCGCAAGCGGCTGGTTCAACTCGTGGCTGACAGCGGCAGACATCTCGCCAAGGGCGGCGAGTTTGGATGACTGTTCAAGGGTTTGCTCGGCCACGGCCAGGTCCTCCTGCACGCGTTTGCGTTCGGCAACTTCCCGCTGCAACTGAATGTTGAGATGGCGAAGCTCTGCCGACTCGCGCGTGGACAGGGCCAGCCGCAGCGCCGAGCGGCGGTTCAGCGCATAAAACGCCAGCGCCAGCAGCAGCGCGAATCCCATGATTTCGAGGGCCAGCACCCCATTCACGCGCTCACGCACCGACTCGTAGGTTGTAAACGACGTCATGCGCCATCCGCGAAACGGTATCCGGCTTTCCAGACGCATCACCGCCTCGCCTTGAATGTAGGCATCCGGCGGAAGGGCTGTCCAATCGGCGGTGGCGCGAATGGCACGTTCAATCGCACTCTGCGGCGTTTGCTGGGCCAGCGCGTCCGCTTCGGTGCGCCCGCGCCAACGCGGTTCCGTGGCCAGAACGATTTGTCCTTCGCTATCGGTGACAAACACAGCGGCTGAAATCCCGGCCCAGGCCTGTTCGAACTTCTGAAGATCGACCTCAACCGCAATCACACCCAGCACATCGCCGCCGGCCGTGATTTTGCGGGAATAGGTGAACGAAAAACCACCCGCCTCGCGCGGTGTGACCGTAAAGGAGGTGCCATTGGCGCGCAGCGCATCCAGAAAGAACGGATCAGTGCGATAATTGGTGCCCAGTCGATTGCGGTCCGTCGCAGCGACGGCCCGCCCGTCATTGTTCATCAGGATCAGGTTTGCCGCACCGGTTTCCTCGACAAACGAAATCAGGCGTTGTGTGGATCGCTGATAGTCGGCAGAGTTCAGCGCCCCGATCAGCGCCGGGTCACGGGCCAGCAGTTGCGCCACAATCGCACTTTGACGCAATTCGCTTTGCAGGTTTCCGGAATAGAGGGCCAGACGCAGTTCCGCGCGGTTTCGCGTGGTTTCGGTGAACTGGTTCGTCAGCAACCGATTTGTGAAAAAGACCGTGGCGATGGCAGCCCACACAAGCAGGACAAGCGCGATGCGCACACGCCAACCGACGCTACGCGGGGCCTGGTCCGTGTCTGAACTGTGCGTTGCCGGTTCCATGACGAACACTGTAGGCGTCCGCGCGGGACCGCTCAAGTCACGCAGTGGTCAGTTGGGATGCCACTGCGCGGAACAACGCCTGCCCGTCCGTGCCGCCATGGCCCGAATCCGCCGCCCGTTCGGGATGCGGCATCATCCCCAGCACGCGACGGTTGTCAGACAGGATTCCCGCAATATCGCCAAGCGATCCGTTCGGGTTGTCGGTATAGGTGAACGCAATCCGATCCTCGCCCTTGAGGCGTTCAATCGTCGCACCGTCGGCAAAGAAATTGCCGTCATGATGCGCGATGGGGATGTCCACGACATCGCCTGCATTGTAGCCCTCGGTAAACACCGACTGCGAGGTTTCGACCTTAAGGCCCACAGTCTTGCAAATGTATTTCAGGCCTGCATTCCGCAACAGCGCGCCGGGAAGCATGCCCGTTTCGGTCAGCACCTGAAAGCCGTTGCAGATGCCCAGAACGTAACCGCCGCGATCGGCATGTGCCTTGACTGCCCGGCAAATCGGCGAATTGGCTGCGATGGCACCGCACCGCAAGTAGTCGCCAAAGGAAAACCCGCCCGGCACCCCGACGATGTCCACACCGCCCGGCAGCTCCGTGTCCTTGTGCCAGACCATTTCGACCTCGGCCCCTGCGGCGCGAAAGGCCACGGCCAGATCACGGTCGCAGTTCGATCCGGGAAAGACGACGACCGCCGCCTTCATGTCATGTCCACCCGGTAGGATTCGATGACTGTATTGGCGAGCAGTTTTTCACACATCGCCGTCACATCCGCCTCTGACGTGCCATCGGCCAGATCAAGCTCGATGACCTTGCCCTGACGCACGCCCTCTACCCCGTCAAATCCGAGGGCCCCAAGCGCATGGCGCACCGCCTCTCCCTGCGGGTCCAACACTCCGTTCTTGAGCATGACATGTACGGTGGCTTTCATACTGCGGTCCTCATTCGGTCTTAGTTGATCAACGTCGGTTTGGTTATGGGCGAAGACGTCTTGGGCATCACACCCAAACGCCGCGCAACTTCGGTATAGGCATCCGTCAGATTGCCCAGATCACGGCGAAACACGTCCTTGTCGAGCTTCTGGCCCGTCTCGATGTCCCACAGGCGACAGCTGTCGGGGCTGATCTCGTCGGCAATGATAAGGCGCATGAAATCGCCGTCATAGATACGGCCCACTTCGATCTTGAAGTCCACCAGACGGATACCCACGGCCATCATGACACCTGACAGAAAATCGTTGACGCGCAGCGCAAGGCTCAGGATATCGTCCATGTCCTGCTGGCTGGCCCATCCAAAGGCTGCAATATGCTCTTCAGTCACGAGCGGGTCGCCAAGCCCATCGTCCTTGTAGCAGTATTCCACAATGGGGCGCGGCAATTGCGTGCCCTCTTCGATGCCAAGCCGTTTGGACATCGTACCCGCCGCATAGTTGCGCACGATGACCTCCAGCGGAACGATCTCGACCTGTCGGACCAGTTGTTCGCGCATGTTCAGACGCTTGATAAAGTGGGTCGGTACGCCGATCTGGGCCAAACCGGTCATGAAGAATTCACTCAAACGGTTGTTGAGCACACCCTTGCCATCGATCACTTCTTTTTTCTGGGCATTAAAGGCGGTGGCGTCGTCCTTGAAATACTGGACGATCGTGCCCGGCTCCGGACCTTCATAGAGGATCTTGGCCTTGCCTTCGTAAATCTTCTTGCGTCGCGCCATGGACGTCCTTTCGCTTGGGCGCGGTCCCTCGAGTCTGCCCCGCCTCGCGCCCTCATAAGCAATCGGTTGTGGTGCCGCAAGCTAAGGGGTTGCAAGCCGCGTGTGGCCTGCGCATATCTTGATGAACCAACCGACTTTACGGAGATGCCCGATGAGCACTTTTGACGACCGCGAAAACGCTTTTGAAAACAAATATGCCCACGACGCGGAAATGCAGTTCAAGGCAGAAGCACGTCGCAACAAGCTGTTGGGATTGTGGGCGGCCGGGTTGATGGGCAAGGCGGGCGACGCGGCAGATGATTACGCCCGCGAAGTGATTGCAGCAGACTTTGAAGAGGCCGGTGACGAAGACGTCTATCGCAAGGTATCCGGTGATCTGGGCAGTCTTGCGGATGAAACGACGATCCGCACGCAGATGGTCAAGCTCATGGCGGAAGCCAAGGCGCAAGTGATGACAGAAGTCGAGAAATAACAGGCACGTAGGGTCCGTACTTCAAGTCCTGTCAAGCGCAGAGCTGTCACACTCTGCGCTTTTTTTGTTGCCTGTGCGCGTTTTTTTCCAAACCCCAAACCCATACACAGTTCATAAACTACATGAATATTATGAACTGGCTTCAATCACGCATGCGTGAAAAACCGAGCGTGTTACGCGCGCGCGAGGAGCCGAACCATGACGAACCCATTCAGCGATCTTCTGGCCGAAAAAGGCACCTTGCTGGCCGATGGCGCCACCGGCACCAACCTTTTTGAAATGGGCCTGATGGCCGGAGACGCGCCGGAACTGTGGAACGAAACCGCACCCGAAAAGATCACAACCCTCTACAAAGGCGCTGTAGATGCGGGCAGCGATGTGTTTCTGACCAACTCCTTCGGCGCGAACGCCTCGCGCTTGAAATTGCATGATGCAGGGCACCGTGCCTTTGAATTGAGCAGGATGGCAGCCGAAATCGCACGCAATGTTGCGGATCAAGCGGGGCGCACGGTGATCGTGGCGGGCTCTGTCGGGCCAACCGGCGACATCATGGAACCCGTGGGCACGCTCAGCCACGCCGACGCGGTCGAGATGTTCCACGAAACGGCAGCCGGTCTGAAAGCGGGCGGCGCCGACATCGGCTGGTTGGAAACCATTTCCGCACCCGAAGAGTTCACCGCTGCCGCGGAAGGGTTCGCTTTGGCCGACATGCCCTGGGTGGGCACGATGAGCTTTGATACCGCCGGGCGCACCATGATGGGCGTGACCAGTACTGACATGGCCCTGCTTGTCGCAGGCCTGCCCAACCCGCCGCTGGCCTTTGGGGCCAACTGCGGCACGGGGGCTTCGGATCTGCTGCGTACCGTGCTTGGATTTGCGGCAACTGGCAGCGCGATCCCCCTGATTGCAAAGGGAAATGCAGGCATTCCGAAATACCATGACGGGCACATCCACTATGATGGGACGCCTGAATTGATGGCAGATTACGCGGTATTGGCGCGCGACTGCGGCGCGTCGATCATTGGGGGCTGCTGTGGCACGACACCTGCGCACCTGCGTCAGATGCGTGCGGCCCTTGATACGCGGCCCAAAGGAGCGGCGCCGACCCTCGACCAGATCGTTGATACGCTTGGCGCGTTTTCGTCGGCCAGTGATGGCACCGGCGAAAACACGGCGCCGACACGCAAACGGCGTGGAAACCGGCGCGTCGCCTGAGCTAAAACAGGCTCAACTGCGCGGTGTCCGCGACAGGGCGCCGAAACAGGTCGGTGCGCATGGGCGGGGCCGTTTCCTTCAGGCCCAGACGCTTGATCGCAACGGCAAACCGGGCGGCGACCATCTCTGCATAGGCCCCCTCGCCCCGCATGCGGTGGCCCCAGCGCGCATCGTATTCCTTGCCCCCGTGCATCTCGCGCAACCGCGCCATGATCCGTCCGGCGCGATCGGGAAAATGGGCCGCAAGCCAGTCCTGCCACAGCGGCGACACCTCGCGGGGCAAACGCAACATGATCCAGCTTGCGGTCCGCGCGCCAGCCGCCTTGCCTTGCTTCAGGATTTCTTCCAACTCGGGGTCCGTAAGCGCAGGCACCATCGGTGAGGCCATAATTCGAACCGGCACCCCAGCCCCGCTCAGCCTGCGGATCATCTGCAACCGGCGCTCCGGAGGCGGCGCGCGTGGCTCCATCAGACGTGACAACACAGGATCAAGGGTGGTCACGGATATGCCGACACGCACCAGCCCCCGCCGCGCCATGCGGCTCAGGATATCGAGATCCCGTTCAATCAACGCACCCTTGGTCACAATGGCCACCGGATGGCCGCAGTCTTCCAGCACCTCAAGGCAGGCGCGCATGATTTCATGCTCTTTTTCAATCGGTTGATAGGGGTCGGTGTTGGTGCCGATCGCCATCGGCGCGGCGGAATAGGTCCGCCTCGCCAGTTCCGCCCGCAAGACATCCGGCGCGTCCGGTCGCGCGATCAACCTCGTTTCAAAATCCAGACCGGGCGACAGACCAAGGTAGGCGTGGCTCGGCCGGGCAAAGCAATAGACACACCCGTGTTCGCATCCGCGATAGGGATTGATCGCGCGGTCAAAAGGCAAGTCAGGCGACCGGTTGTAGGAAATAATGGACCGTGGGCGCTCGACGCTCACCTCGGTGCGCAACGTCGGCAGATCCTCCTCGCGGTCCCACCCGTCCTGCACGCTGTGCCGCGTTATCCTGTCATAGCGACTGTCGGCGTTGCTTACTGCGCCGCGCCCTTTCGCCGCGTGGGTCTGCAAGTCATCTTTCATGTCAAAACGCTAGAACAAAAAAGGAACATGATCCAGAAAAGAGTTCCAAATCAGGCAAAAAGCCGCTATCGCATCCACACTCAGGTCGCGCCTGATCGCAACCATGTCGCAATCCGGAAAGTGCGCCTGCGTCAATCTGACAGAGTGTAAGAAACTGCGTTGCGGCACGCGGGTGCCCGAAGATCAAGGAACGGCCATGTCTGACGAAGACGAAATCATCCTGTCGGAACTCGACGACGAAGAGCTTGTCCAACAAATGTTCGACGACCTCTACGATGGTCTGAAGGAAGAAATCGAAGAGGGTGTCAACATCCTGCTTGAACGCGGATGGGCGCCCTATGATATCCTCACCAAGGCGCTTGTCGGTGGCATGACCATCGTTGGCGCGGATTTCCGCGACGGTATCCTCTTTGTGCCCGAAGTGCTGCTGGCCGCCAACGCCATGAAGGGCGGCATGGCCATCCTAAAACCCCTGCTCGCCGAAACCGGCGCGCCGCGCGTTGGCAAGATGGTGATCGGGACGGTCAAGGGCGACATCCACGACATTGGCAAGAACCTCGTGTCCATGATGATGGAGGGCGCAGGGTTCGAAGTGGTCGATCTGGGCATCAACAACCCGGTCGAAAACTACCTTGAAGCGATTGAGAACGAAGGGCCTGACATCCTTGGCATGTCTGCCCTGCTGACCACCACGATGCCCTACATGAAGGTGGTGATCGACACGATGGTCGAAAAGGGTATCCGCGATGACTATATCGTCTTGGTAGGCGGCGCGCCTTTGAACGAAGAGTTCGGCAAGGCGATCGGCGCCGACGCCTATTGCCGCGATGCGGCCGTGGCGGTGGAAACCGCAAAGGAATTCGTGGCGCGCAAACACAACCAGTTGGCGGCAGGATAACCCTGTCGCCCCGGGCACCCGGAGGACGACATGCTGCTTGAATCATCCGGTTGCGATTTTGGCGATCCCGCGCCGCATTTTCGCTTGCCCGACGCGCTCGGGCACCTGCATGGCCTCAACGACCATCTGGGGACGAAAGGCGTTCTGATTGCTTTCATCTGCAATCACTGTCCCTACGTCGTCGCCATTGCAGACAGGCTGGCCAGCGATGCGCGGCTTTTGATGGACGAGGGCATCGGCGTCCTTGCGATCAATTCAAACGACTATGCCGCCTACCCGGCCGACGCGCCAGACAAGATGCCCGGCTTTGCCGAAAAATACGGGTTCGCCTTTCCCTACCTGATCGATGCCGACCAGACTGTCGCGCAGGCCTATGGCGCCGTCTGTACGCCCGACTTCTTTGGGTTCAGCGGCGATGGTCTACTGCAATACCGAGGGCGACTGGATGATGCGCGGATGGGAGATGCCAGTGCGCGCACGCCTGAACTTGTCAACGCGATGCGGCAGATTGCGCGAACCGGCGCGGGTCCACGGGATCAGACCCCCAGCATGGGCTGCTCGATCAAATGGCGCTAAGCGACACAGACCTCGCCGAGCACGGGCTGGAAGCCAGCGGCAGCGGTAGGATCCTGCTGATCGCCTGCGGGGCGCTGGCGCGCGAGATTCTTGATCTCAAGGCTTTGAATGGCTGGGATCACATGGACCTCACCTGCCTGCCGGCGAAACTGCACCTTTACCCCGAACAGATCACACAGGAAGTGCGCAAAGCCGTCGCAAAACACCGCGAAACCTATGCCAGCATTTTCGTCGTCTACGCCGATTGCGGAACAGGCGGGCTGCTAAATGCGGCTTGCAAGGAACTTGGCGTGGACATGGTTGCAGGGCCGCATTGCTACAGTTTTTTCGAGGGAAATGAAAGGTTTGCCTCTCACAATGAAAGTGAAATTACCGCGTTCTACCTGACCGACTTCCTGGTCCGGCAGTTCGAGGCTTTCATCCTCAAACCGATGGGGCTGGACCGCCATCCGGAATTGCGGGACATGTATTTCGGCAACTACGAAAAACTGGTCTATCAGGCGCAAACCGACGACCCGGCTTTGACCGAAAAGGCAAAAGAAGCGGCCAAGACACTGGGGCTCGCCTTCGAGCGCCGTTTCACCGGTTACGGTGACCTGAAAACCACCCTCGCAAGCCTCTAGTCTTCTCTGTTTAAAAAATCGTGGGAGAGCGCATCCGCGCGGGGGGGCGCCATTGGAACGCCATTGGTCCGAGAGACAATGGCGATGCCCCCAACAACGATTTTTTTCCAAGGAAAATCGCCTAGGCCGCCGCCACGCTGCGCACACGCTCGATCATGGCGCGCAGACCGTTTGAGCGCTGCGCTGACAGATGGTCGTTCAAGCCGAGACGCGCCATCTCTGCGCGCGCGTCCACTTCCAATACAGCTTTGGCGTCCAACCCATTGTAAAGACGCCGCAACAGCGCAATCAAACCCTTGACGATCATCGCATCGCTATCGCCATCGAAATGAAACCGGCCATCTTCGATCACCGCATGCAGCCACACTTGTGACGCACAGCCTTCCACTTTGGTCGCCGGCACCTTGAACGCGTCGTCCAGGGGATCCATCGCCTTGCCCTGCTCGATCACATAGCGATAGCGGTCTTCCCAATCCTCAAGGAACTCAAAGTCTTCCACGATCTCTTCGAATGCAGCCGTTGCCATGTCGCCCTCTTCTTCACCTGTCCGGTGACCTAGGCGCTGTCCCGGCAAAGGTCCAGTGCGCCAATGGATGCTTTTCAAGCGGTGCGACATCCGCTACCAACATGCCAAGCAAAAACACGAGCAGACAATGCGCCTTTTGACATCAACAGTCCTGATCGCGACGCTTGGTCTGAGCGCCTGCGGTGAAAGCCGTCTGAATCCCGTGAACTGGTTCGGAAACGGTCGCTCCCAACCTCTCGAGCAGGATGAAGCGGTGCAAACCAACCCGCTGATCCCCGCTGACGAAAGGGGCGGTATCTTCAGTTCCTTTGGCCGGCGCGACGTCGAATATACCGGTACCCCGGTCGATCAGGTCACGGCTCTGGTGATCGAACAGGTGCCCGGTGGCGCAATTGTCCGGGCGACCGGAGTGGCCTCGTATGACGGTCCGTTCGGCGTGCAATTGACCCCGGTCAACGAGGACGCGGAGCCCGTCGACGGCGTTCTGACCTATCGCCTTGAGGCAGAGCGCCCCCGCGACGTCGGGCGCACCACGTCTACGCAGGTGCGCACCGTCAATGCCGCTGTCAGGCTGACCGACCGCGACCTTGCCGACGTCAGAACCATTCGTGTCGAAGGGGTGCGCAACGCACAAATTTCTGCCCGGCGTTAAGCAGGCTGTTCAATCAAGCACGATGATCCGCACATCCGCACCATGTGCGGTCAGCGCCACACGCCCTTCGCATAGCCGCAGCGCGTCCTCGCCAAACACTTCGGACCGCCACCCCTTGAGCGCGGACACATCCCGCACCCCGGCTGCGAGTGCATCCAGATCCGACGCGGATGCAATCAGTTTGGCCGCCACGCCCGCGCTTTCGGTCTTGGCTTTCAACAACACGCGCAACAGATCTGCGAGCGCCGGGTTCACTTGCAGCTTTTCGCGGCTGCGGTCCGGTTTGGGTTGATCCTCGGGCGGCATCGCCACACCGCGCGCCACGGCGCTCAGGATCCCTTCAGCAACAAACCCAAGAGCCTTGAAGATCTGGGCCGCTCGCGTCTGCTCTTACGCGAAGCGCGCAAGGGGGACATTGCCGAAGG
>JBCBDZ010000114.1:0-10464 GCA_038529225.1 Pseudomonadota bacterium
ATGCGCATGGATACGATCTTTCCCGCTGATGATCCGTCTGTAGCCGTTTTTTCAGGTCTCGGCGTACGCCTGCGTCTGGAGGCAGGGACAGATGGATCATCAGCGGGAAAGATCGTATCCATGCGCATGCCCAACGTCTTGGTGAAAAACGCAATGTCTTCCCGCAAGTTGGATGTGGCCAGACAGACTTCCGCTTGTATTCCGCCCATTTGTGATCCCTTCATCTTGCAAAGATAACTTTGGGGACAGTGTGGATGAAATCCACACTGGGGGCAAAGCCCCTAAAAAATGTCGTGGGCGCAGCCCGCATCAGGATCACTTTCTGGCCACCATGAACAAAGGTGAATTGTTGGGCGGTGAAAAATAGTTTAACGCTAAACCAAATTTGAAACGCCTTGGGGGAACAGATGTCAGATCAACCTAGCCTGCGACAAGCCGCGCTTGACTATCACGAGTTTCCCAAGCCGGGAAAACTGGAAATCCGCGCGACCAAACCGATGGCAAACGGGCGCGATCTGGCGCGGGCCTATTCTCCGGGTGTCGCCGAGGCCTGTCTCGAAATCAAGGAGGAGTCGGCAAATGCGTCCCGGTTTACCGCACGCGGCAATCTGGTGGGTGTGGTCAGCAACGGGTCCGCTGTCCTTGGTCTGGGCAATATTGGCGCGCTTGCGTCCAAGCCGGTGATGGAGGGCAAGGCGGTTCTGTTCAAGAAATTCGCCTCGATCGACTGTTTCGACATCGAAGTGAACGAGACTGATCCCGAAAAACTGGCCGACATCGTGTGCGCGCTGGAACCCACCTTTGGTGCGATCAACCTTGAAGACATCAAGGCCCCCGACTGTTTCATCGTGGAAAAGCTGTGCCGCGAGCGCATGAACATCCCTGTGTTCCATGACGATCAGCACGGGACCGCCATCGTGGTCGGCGCAGCGGCCAAAAATGCCCTGCACGTGGCCGGCAAGGCGTTCGAGAACATCAAGATTGTCTCGACCGGTGGCGGAGCCGCCGGGATCGCCTGTTTGAACATGCTGCTGAAACTGGGGGTCAAACGCGAAAACGTCTGGCTCTGTGACATCCACGGACTGGTCTACGCGGGGCGCGAGGTGGATATGAACCCGGCCAAGGCCGCTTTTGCCCAAGCCTCCGACAAACGCACACTGGATGAGGTGATCGACGGCGCTGATCTGTTCCTTGGCCTGTCCGGTCCGGGCGTGCTGACTCCGGACCATTTGGGCAAAATGGCAAAGCGCCCGATCATCTTTGCCCTCGCCAATCCCACGCCGGAAATCCTGCCCGATCTGTGCCGCGAGGTTGCCCCGGATGCGATCATCGCCACGGGGCGGAGTGATTTTCCCAATCAGGTCAACAACGTCCTTTGCTTTCCTTTCATCTTTCGCGGGGCGCTTGATGTGGGGGCCACGACGATCAACGACGAAATGGAACTGGCCTGCATCGACGGAATCGCAGCCCTTGCCCGCGCCACCACCAGCGCGGAGGCCGCCGCTGCCTATCAAGGCGAGCAACTGACCTTCGGGGCCGACTACCTGATTCCCAAACCGTTCGACCCGCGGCTTGTCGGTGTTGTCAGTTCCGCCGTGGCACGCGCCGCGATGGACACAGGCGTTGCGACCCGACCGATAGAGGACATCGAGGCCTACAAGGAGAGACTGGACGGCTCTGTCTTCAAGTCCGCGCTTCTGATGCGCCCGGTATTCGATGCAGCGCGCGCCACCACACGCCGCATCGTCTTTGCCGAAGGCGAAGACGAACGGGTGTTGCGGGCTGCACAGGCCATGATCGAAGAGACCACCGAAACGCCCATCCTCATCGGGCGCCCCGAAGTGATCGAAGCCCGGATTGAACGGGCCGGACTGAATCTTGAACTGGGCAAGAACTTCGAACTGGTGAACCCGGAAAACGACCCACGCTATCGCGACTACTGGGAAACCTATCACGAGTTGATGTGCCGCCGTGGTGTCTCGCCTGATATCGCGCGCGCGGTCATGCGCACCAATACGACCGCGATTGGCGCAGTTATGGTCCACCGGGACGAAGCCGACTCGCTCATCTGCGGCACTTTCGGCGAGTTCCGATGGCACCTGAATTACGTGACGCAAGTGCTGGGTCGTGAAGGGCACCACCCGGTTGGAGCACTGTCGATGATGATCCTCGAAGACGGTCCGCTGTTTGTGGCCGATACACAGGTTCACCTGCATCCCGAACCCGACAAGATCGTGGAAATCGCTGTGGGTGCAGCCCGCCATGTCCGTCGTTTCGGGATCGAACCGCGGATTGCCTTCTGTTCGCAATCCCAGTTCGGCAATCAGGGCGATGGGTCAGGCTGGCGGATGCGCGAAGCCGTGCGTCTGCTCGACGCACAAGGCCATGACTTCTGCTATGAGGGCGAGATGAACGTTGACACGGCCCTTGATCCGCAACTGCGTGCGCGCCAGTTCCCGGCCAACCGCATGGAAGGGGCGGCCAACGTGCTGGTCTTTGCCCATGCCGATGCGGCATCGGGTGTGCGCAACATTCTCAAAATGAAGGGCGGGGGGCTTGAAGTTGGTCCGATCCTTATGGGTATGGGCAACCGCGCGCATATCGTAAGCCCGTCGATCACGGCGCGCGGACTGTTGAACATGTCGGCCGTGGCCGGCACGCCGGTGACGCATTACGGGTGACGTGGATTCCTGAGGACGCGCGGGTCCCGAACCCACCTGCTTTTCCCATTTCTGTGAACGGGCACGCGGCATGGGTGCAAAAGAGCTTGCCAGACCTATATCCCTTCGCAGGTGCTTTACCCAACACCTGAAGCACATCTGGAACATGTTATGGAGATGCATTTATGAACCGGCTGATACCCAGTCTTGTCGTTGTTTTCGTTCTGTCTGCCTGCGCTCAGACCGTCGGCGAAACCGAGGGGACATTTGTCTATCAGGGTGACACCTATCGGTCGGTTGAACGCCAATTCCAGACCGACACGCGCAGCTATTCGCGCCGGTACATCACGATTGGTGCCCGCACGGTGAGTTGTTCGGCCACCGATGATCTTGATTGCAACGCTGCGATACGCCAGTCCCGCGAACGCCCGTTTGACCGCTAGGCACACATTTCGCGCGACTGTTGGCGCTGACACCCCTTGCCCATGACCCCTAGGGGGGCGTAATCCTGCTCTTCAGGAATGTGGGGAGGAAGACCATGGGTTATCGCGCGGAATATGACAGCTGGAAGGCGGACCCGGAGGCGTGGTGGATGAACGCCGCGCAAGCCATCGACTGGGTGACCCCGCCGACCAAGGCGCTGTTTGATTGCGGTGATCATATCTATGAATGGTTTGCGGATGCCGAGGTCAATACCTGCTGGAACACCGTTGACCGCCATGTTGAGGCCGGGCGTGGCGCACAGGTTGCGATCATTTATGACAGCCCTATCACCGGTGCGGCCTCCAAAACGACCTATGCCGAGTTGCAGACGCAGGTTGCGTCCTTGGCCGGGGCCCTCGCGGCCCAGGGTATCGGGCTTCGGGATCGCGTCATTATCTACATGCCGATGGTGCCCGAAGCCCTCGTGGCCATGTTGGCCTGCGCCCGTCTGGGCGCCGTGCATTCCGTGGTCTTTGGCGGTTTTGCAGCGAATGAACTGGCGGTGCGCATCGACGACTGCGCGCCAAAGGCCATCATCGCCGCCTCTTGCGGGATCGAGCCGGGTCGCGTGGTGGCCTACAAACCCTTGCTGGACGGGGCCATTGAACTGGCCGAGCACACGCCGGACGTTTGCGTGATCCTGCAAAGAGAACAAGGGCCCTGTGATCTTGGGCCGCTGGACGTAGACTGGTACGATTTTCAGGCGGATGTTGATCCGGCCCCATGTGTGCCGGTTCCGGGCAATCACCCCGCATACATTCTCTACACCTCCGGCACCACGGGTGCGCCCAAAGGCGTCGTGCGACCCACGGCTGGCCATCTGGTCGCGCTGAACTGGACGATGAAGAACATCTATCAGGTCGACCCGGGCGAGGTGTTCTGGGCGGCCTCGGATGTGGGCTGGGTCGTTGGACACTCGTATATTTGCTACGCGCCATTGATCCACGGCAATACGACGATCGTGTTCGAGGGCAAGCCTATCGGGACTCCGGATGCGGGCACTTTCTGGCGCGTGATCGCGGAACATGACGTAAAATCCTTCTTTACCGCGCCCACCGCTATCCGCGCGGTAAAACGCGAAGATCCCAAAGGCCTCGAACTGGCAAAATACGACATATCGGGCTTGCGCGCGCTGTACCTGGCAGGTGAGCGGGCTGATCCGGATACGATCGAGTGGGCGCAAAACCTGCTGGGGGTCCCGGTTTACGATCACTGGTGGCAGACGGAAACCGGCTACACCATCGCAGGAAATCCTGCCGGTCTCGAGGCTTTGCCGGTCAAGATCGGATCACCCACCGTCGCCATGCCCGGATATGACGTGCAGATTCTGGACGAGGCGGGCCACCCCGTCGCACCCGGAACGCTTGGCGCAATTGCCATCAAACTGCCTTTGCCTCCGGGCACGCTGCCCACGCTCTGGAACGCCGAAGCGCGGTTCAAGTCTTCCTACCTGAACGCCTTTCCCGGTTATTATGAAACTGGCGATGCCGGGATGATGGATGAAGAGGGGTACCTCTACATCATGGCGCGCACCGATGACGTGATCAATGTGGCAGGGCACCGTCTGAGCACGGGCGCAATGGAAGAGGTTCTGGCCGGACACCCGGACGTGGCCGAATGTGCGGTTGTCGGGGTCTCTGATCCGCTCAAAGGTCAGGCCCCGCTTGGCCTTGTCTGTTTGACCAAGGGCGTGAACCGGCCCCATGACGAGATCCGGGCAGAATGTGTAAAGCGGGTGCGCGACCAGATCGGGCCGGTGGCTGCGTTCAAACTGGCGCTGGTTGTCGACCGCCTGCCCAAGACCCGATCGGGCAAAATCCTGCGCGCAACCGTGGTCAAGATCGCCGACAACGAGGCCTTCAAGATGCCGGCCACCATTGATGATCCCGCCATTCTCGACGAGATCAAAGAAGCCTTGCAAACCGTCGGCCTCGCCAAAGGCGCTTGAACAGACGCACGCGCATGCATCAACCGGTCTATGTCTGACGCACAACAGTTGCGTTGCGAGCGCGCGCACGCGCCACCGCTGTGTGCGCCACCCCAAACGATTTAATTCAATTTGCCACGAGATTGCCTTGGATGTGCCGCGCTTGGGTCAAAGCTGCGCGCCACACGGTCCATGCTGGAACGCGCAATCTGCCGCGCGGTTCTATGGGGCATTTGAGTTTTGTGATCGCCAAAGGCGGTCAAGGGGAATGATGATGAAAGTAGTCAAAACGCTCGCTGCCGCGACGATCCTGGCGTTTGGTACCTTAACGGCTGCACAGGCGGCCACTGTAACCTATCAAACATCCGGACTTGCCAACCCGGACGCGCTGATCACCTTTGATGAAGGCGCTCTTGCAGACGGGACACCCGTGACGAACCAGTTTGACGGAGTTTCCTTTTCAAGCGGTTTGCACATCAACACGGTCGCCTACCCGTTTCCAAACGTGCCTGCCCGGAATCTGCGAAATTTTTCCCCGATCGCGGGCACGTTTTCCATCCTTTTTGACGACAACGTCACGGATGCGACTTTCTCGATGGTCACAAATTTCGGGATTTCGTCCTTTACCGCTGTGCTGGACGGGGTTGAAGTCGAAACCTTTCGCGCTTTGACAACGCTGTATTCGCCGGCAAACTACTTTGGCTTTACCGGGATCGTGTTTGATGAAATTCGTGTGGCTGCCGGTGGCAGCAACTCTGCGATGCTGATCGACAATCTTGCCTACAATTGGGAAACGCCGCCTGCGGTGCCCGTGCCGGCAAGTCTGCCGCTGATGCTGGGTGGTCTGATCGTCTTTGGCGTGATGCGGGCACGGCGCAAGTCCGCCTGAACGCCTTTCCAAACAGCCTTGTCTGCGTCAGGTCAGGGGCAGCGCCACTTCGATCGCTGCGCCGCCATCGTGATCCAGAATGTGCAGCCGCCCGCCATGGTTTTCGGCAACCCTGAGCGCGATCGGCAGACCGAGGCCCGAGCCTGCTCCGCCGCCTGCCTGGGCAAAGCGGCTGATGGCGGCAAGGCGTTTGTCCGCTGGAATGCCGACACCATCGTCAATCACCGTCAGGACCGCCATCCCCTCTGCGGCATTGAGCGTCAGGTGGATGGTTGTCACGTCCGGGCCGCCATGTGTTGTGGCATTGGTCAACAGGTTCAGAATGGCCTCGTGCAGCATCACCGCCTCACCGCGCACGATCATCGGCTGGTCAGGCAGGTCAAAGATCAATCTGGCGGCGCGGTCGCCGCTTGCGGCTTTGTAGGTTCCGCCGGCCTGTCGGATCAGCGCGCTGAAGTCGACGGGCGCGCCAGACTGGCGCATGTCGGTCCCGCTTGCCCGTTCAAAGGACAGCAATTTGTTTGTAAGCGCACTGGCCTCGCGTGCGGCCTGAACCAACTCGCCGCTGCGCGCCTGTGCCGCCTTGGGATTGGGCGCATTCTGCACGGCTTCTGCCAGCGCAAGGACACCGGCCACAGGATTGCGGAGCTGATGCGCGGCGTTCGAGATGAATTCGTCCTTTGAACTGATCCTGCGCGATATCCTGTCCAGCAGACTGTTGAGGGTGCGCACAAGGCCTTGCGCCTCCACGGGAACAGCGCGCTGGATGGGTTCCAGTTCAGTCGGGGTACGCCTGGCAATGGCGCGCTCCAGATCCAGCAGCGGGCGCAGGCCCAGCCCCACCCCAAACCAGACGACGACTGCCACGCTCACCACCAACAGACCGATAACACCGAAGGATCGGCTGAGGACATCCTGCACGAAGCTGTTGCGCACCTGTGCGCTTTGCCAGACTGTGATGTTGAACACGCCTGCAATGCCGCTGACCACCGTGACGTCCTGATAACGCAGCACCCGTACATCTACGCCCTGATAACGCCCGTCGTAAAAGAACGGCTCCGTCAGCGTTTCCGACGCTCCCGGCGGCAGGACTGGTGGTGTGGAATAGCCCGTCACAAACACGCCGTCCGGGGCGTAGACGTGATAAAACAACTCGCCCCCTGACGTGTCATTGACCAGCGCGCGCGTTGTAGGGCTGAGCGCGTCACCATCCGACACCGCCACATCACGTGAAATGGCGAGGGCTGCGGACAAGAGCCCACGATCAAAGATATTGGCCGCCCGGATGGTCGTGTTGCGGAACTGCCATGCGGCTGCGACCAGCGCGATCGCCAACAGCGGTGTCAGGATGATCAGGATCAGGCGGGCCCGCAGGGAATTGGGTGTCATGCCTCGCTCTCGACCAGCATCTGGTATCCAAGCCCGCGCCGGGTGCGGATCACGATGCCATAGGGTTTCAGACGACTGCGCAGGCGCGAGGCATAGACTTCGACCACAGTTTCCTCCGCATCCGCGCCCACGCCGTAGACATGATCCAGAACAAGTGACTTGGACACCGTGCGCCCTTCGGCGAGCAGCAGGCACTCAAAGACAGAAAGTTCGCGGCGGGGGATGTCCAACTCAACCCCGTTTGAAAACAACTGGCGTGCGGCGGCATCATAGTCCAGCGCACCAATGCTGCGCATATGCTGCTGGGGTACTGCGCGGCGGCGCAAAAGGGCGCGCACCCGCGCCTCCAGTTCGGCCATCTCGAAAGGTTTGATCAGGTAGTCGTCCGCGCCCGCATCCAAACCGCGCACCCGGTCGTCAGTGTCGGCGCGTGCGGTCAACAGGATCACGGGTCTGGCATCGCCGCGCTTGCGCATGTCCGAAAGCAAGGCCAGCCCATCGGTTCCGGGCAGATTGATGTCCAGAATGACCAGATCGGCCCCATCATCCTTCAGATAGGCTTGTGCCGCCGTGCCGTCATGCAGCGTGTTCACTGCGTGCCCGGCATCCTCAAGCCGGTAGCTGATGCCTTTGGCCAGGCTGATATTGTCTTCGACCAGAGTAATGCGCATTCTGTATTTTCTTGACCTTGCAAGCCTGACGCAAGGTTCGCAGGTCAAGACAGGGACATCAACAGGGGCGGACACCCCTGTACGATTCTATTGAAAGCCCCTTTGGGAGAAGGGGTTTTACAAAACCGGGAGGAACATATGTCCACTTTCAAAACCACGCGTCGCGTGGCCATGAGCCTTGTCGCCACGGCCGCTGCAACATTCGCCACATCTGCATATGCAGGTGGTCACGGCATTGATCTGGAAGGCAAAACCGTTGAATGGATCATTCCATTCTCCGAAACCGGCGGATCGGCCAAATGGGCGAACTTCTACGCCCCACTGCTGTCCGAAGCGCTGCCAGGCCAGCCCACAGTCGTCGTGAAATTCATGCCGGGTGCGGGTTCGACCAAGGGCGCGAACTTCTTTCAGGAACAAACATACGAGGACGGCACACTGATTTTCGGCTCGTCCGGCTCAACCCAGTTCCCATTCCTGCTTGGCGACCCACGGGTCAAATTTGACTACGCCGACTGGAACGTCGTTCTGGCCTCCGGCACGGGCGGTGTCGCCTATCTGCCGCCAGAACTGGCAGAGAAAATGGACGGCTTGGATGCAACAGGCCTTCAGGGTGAAGACTTCATCTACGGCAACCAGGGCGCAACCCGTCTGGACCTCGTGCCAACGCTGGCCTGGGAAATGCTTGGCCTGAATGTTGAGTCCGTCATGGGCATCAAGGGGCGCGGTGACGGCCGTCTGATGTTTGAGCGTGGCGAGGCCAATATCGACTATCAGACATCTTCGTCTTACCTGTCCGGCGTCACGCCGCTGGTCGAGGCAGGCACAGCCGTGCCCATGATGACGTGGGGTGCATTGGATGACGCTGGTGATATCGTGCGTGACCCGACATTCCCGGACATCCCGACATTCAAGGAAGTTTGCGACGCGACACCCGCATGCGAAACATCTGGTGAAAAATGGGATGCATGGAAAGCCTTCTTTATCGCCGGTTTCCCTGCGCAAAAGATGGTGTTCCTGCCAAACGGCGCCAGCAACGATGCGATTGTGACGTACACGAAAGCCTTTGAAGACGTCAAAGCGCGCGCAGATTTCGCCGAAATCTCGAGCAAGCGTCTGGGCAAGTACCCACAAATGACCGGTGAGGCTGCGGAAACCGCCAAGGCCAGCGCCACACAAGTGTCGCCCGAAGCCAAAGAGTTCATCGTGAACTGGCTGCAGGAAAAGTACGGCGTTTCGCTGAACTAAGCCTTTGCTTTTTGAACACCCCGCCCGCAACGGCGGGGTGTTTTTCCAAGTAAAGGGGAGGGCGGCGTCATGGAAGTCATCATGGAGGCCTTGCCAGCGTTTGGGGATGCATGGGGCTTGATCCTGCAGCCCATCGTACTGGGCTATCTGGTTCTTGGCGTTGTCATGGGCCTGTGTATCGGTGTTTTCCCGGGCCTTGGCGGGATCGCTGGCCTGTCTCTGTTGCTGCCGTTCATGTTCGGGATGGACCCCGTTCTGGGCTTGGCCCTCATGATCGGGATGGTGGCCGTTGTGCCGACCTCGGACACGTTCGCGTCCGTACTGATGGGGATACCCGGATCATCTGCGTCTCAGGCCACCGTTCTGGACGGCTTTCCCATGGCCAAGAAAGGCATGGCGGCGCGCGCCCTGTCCGCTGCCTTTGTCTCATCCCTGTTCGGCGGGCTTGTGGGCGCCAGTTTCCTTACGATCTTTATCCTGATCGCACGGCCCATTGTGCTGGAGTTCCGGACGCCCGAACTGCTGATGATCACCATTTTCGGCCTGTCCATGGTCGGCATTCTTGCGGGTCGTGTGGCGATCAAGGGAATCGTGGCTGCCGGGCTTGGCATGCTGGTCGGTACGATCGGTGAAGGCGCGTCATCGGGCGATTTGCGTATGTCGTCCTATGACTTCCCCTATCTGACGGATGGTTTGAAACTGGTCATCGTCGGCCTTGGTATCTTTGCCATCCCGGAGATCATTTCACTGCTGCGCAAAGACCGCGCCATTTCGGATCGGCCCCAACTGGGCGGCGGCTGGATCGTGGGCGTGCGCGACTGGTTTGCCAACATCTGGCTGTCGATGCGCTGTTCCATTATCGGGGTGGTCGTGGGGGTCATTCCCGGTCTTGGCGGTTCTGTGGTGGACTGGATCGCCTACGGGCATGCCGTCCAAACCACCCCGGACAAGTCGAATTTCGGCAAGGGCGAAGTGCGTGGCGTGATCGGGCCGGAAAGCTCGAACAACGCCAAAGAGGGTGGGGGGCTTGTACCGACGCTCCTGTTCGGTATCCCCGGGTCCGGTTCGATGGCGATCTTTATCGGGGCTATCGCGCTCTTGGGCTCTGGTCAGATCGAAGTTGGACCCGCCATGCTGAAGAACAACCTCGACATCACCTATGCCATCGTGTGGCTTCTGGCCTTGGCCAATGTGGTCGGC
>JBCBDZ010000115.1:0-10398 GCA_038529225.1 Pseudomonadota bacterium
CGGGCCGATGCCGACCTTGAACATCTCGAATACTGACAAAAACATGTTACAGGGCTGATCCTTCGGGCGGGTTAGGACGCTCAGGGGCTGAGAACGGGTGCGGACCCAGCCCTTCGGCGGTGATGGCGCGGGCTGTGGCTTTGGTCTGCTCTATCCTGCGGGCAAAGTCCATCAGGCGGGGGTGGTCGGCGAGGTCGAACCACGCAGGACCGCCATAGATCGCACACCATCGCAGCAAGGGTGCCAGATAGCAGGACATGGCCGACGGTGGTCCTTCGAGCCAGTCGCTGTCCTTGGCCTGCGCCAACAGCGTAAGAAGCCGGGTGATCCGCTTGCGCGTCTGGCGGCGCAGGTCCTCATGGTCGCCATCCGTATAGAGGTGCGGATAGAACAGCATCCGCTGACTGGGGTGCAGGGTGTTGCCCAGCCACACCAGCCATTTGAGGGCTGACGCGCGGGCCGGACCAGTGTCCGGCATCAGATTTCCGTGTTGTTCGTGCAGGTAAAGCAGGATGGCCGTCGTTTCGAACAACACCCCATCGTCGGTTTCCAGCGTCGGGATCAGGCCGTTCGGGTTGAGGGCCAGATAGGCGGGGCTGGCCTGTGCGTTGCTGCTGCGGTCGACAAGCCGGGTTTCGAATGGTTGATCGAGGATGTCGAGCGCAAGGCGAACGATCAGAGAGGCATTGTCAGGGGCATAGTGAAGAACGTAGCGCATGCAGCAGCCCTAGCGCGATCACCGCCGCCCTGATGGTCCGGAAGCGACCCATCTGGGAAAGTTTCGGGCAGGCTTAATCATGCTTTAACCAAGGTGGCTTTTGCTGAGGGCAGGAGGAGCTGCCCCATGCGTATGATTCTTGTCCTGCTTTCCGTGATTGCCTGCCTGATGCCATGGCGCGTGGCCGTGTCGGGCGATGTGATCCTGCCTGCGGTTACACCAGTGTATACGACACCAATTTCACCGGATCCTTGAAGCCGCGCAAGCTGTGCGCGCCTTGTTCGGTGCCTTTGGTCGGGCACAGGTCTGCAAAGGCGCCTGTTGCCAGCAGCGGAATGTCGAGCGTGCGTGTCATCTCTTCGCACCGGCTGGCGAGCCCCACGGCAGGCCCGGTCGCGGTGAAATCGAGGCGGCGCGCGGTGCCGACATTGCCGTAGATCACGGTGCCAACGTGCAGGCCGACGCCGAACCGGATCAGTGGGAGCTTGTCGGTCAGGCGCGCCTTGTTTGCATGATCTGCGCGCGCAAACGCCTCTTGAGCACTGGCAAGTGCCGCCGCGCACATGTTGGAGCGCGGTCGTTTGACGTCTTCAAAGGGAAAGATGGCGAGCACGCCGTCGCCGACAAACTTCAGAACTGCGCCGCCATGTTCCGTGATGGCGGTGGCAACACGGTCGAAATAGGCATTCACGGTGTCGAGATAGGTTTGGGTATCCAGCTCTTGATATAAATCCACCGACCCACGCAGATCAGAATAGAGGATGGCGCAGTCGATCTGCTGCCCGTCTCCACGCTCAATTTGACCGGAAAGGACTTGCTGGCCTGTGATGCGGCCCAGATAGGTCCCCATGAGTTCGTTGGCGACAAAGCGATCATCCGCGATACGTAAACCACGCAAAATGGCGCGATCAGCCGCTCCAACCCTTCGAGATCAGTTTTGGAAAATCCGGAAAAGCGTTTGGTCGCGGATGATACCGAGCCGCCTCGGAACGATTTACCATATTTCTCGAGTAGTTCCTGCCGATGACCGTAAGTCCGACCGGCGGCAATGTAGGCTGTCATCCCTTGTTCCGCGAGATCCGCGAAGAGGGGGTAGCGCGCCACGTCGGCGGGGTCAGTCAGATCGGCAAAGATGCGGTCAGTCTCTCCGCACGACATGGTACCAAATGGAGCGTTGAATTCTGTCATTCTGCGGACGATTTCGCGGGTCATTGCCTTGGTCTCGACCTTGCCCGTTTCGCGGTCCCACGCCATATCCATCAATCCGATGACAGGGTGTAGCACGGTGCGCCCGACGCTTACGCGCGCCAAGAGCACGCCTCCTTCGACCAGACGGCTGCAGAACTCGCTGACTGTGGACTTAATGCTTTCGTCACTCAGGGCACGGTCCAGCAACCATGCGACGATATTGTCAAAAAGGTCAGCCACCTTTCGTGCGCCTCACTATGCAAAGCCTTTCACGTTTGTTTCGCAGATTAAGCGGATTGTCACGTCTTGGGGTTTTTTTGTCCGGTGATAGGGGTCGCAACGGTGCGCACCTGCCCCTATAACGCCATGACCATTCGGGGAGTCGCCACATCATGACCGGAGAACTGTCGCCCATCGACAGGGCCAAATTCGTCGCTGCCAAACGGGCCGCGGACTATGTCGAGGATGGAATGCGTGTTGGTCTTGGCACCGGGTCCACCGCGGCGTGGCTGGTCCGTTGTCTGGGTGATCAGGTCCGCGATGGCGGTTTGCGCTTCAAGGGCGTGCCCACGTCCTCGCGCACGGCCGATCTGGCCCGGAAGGTTGGTATCGAGGTGATCAGCCTTGACGAGGCCAAGTGGCTTGACCTGACCATCGACGGAGCGGACGAGTTTGATGGCGATCTCAACCTGATCAAGGGCGGGGGCGGGGCCCTTTTGCAGGAAAAGATCGTGGCCACGGCTTCGGATCAAATGGTCGTGATCGCCGACATCGGCAAAGAGGTCGAACATCTGGGGGCCTTCCCGCTCCCGATCGAGGTGATCCCCTTTGGCTGGCAGACAACGCAGGCGCTGATCGAAGAGACGTTGATTTCCATGGATGTTCTGGGCCGCAAGTCGTCCATGCGCATGAACGGGGGCAGCCCCTTTATCACGGATGAAGGCAATTACATTCTGGACCTGAGCTTGCAACGCATCGGCAATCCCCGTCAGTTGTCACTGGTGATCAACCAGATGCCGGGCGTGGTTGAAAACGGGTTGTTCATTGATATCTGTGACGCGGTTGTCGTCGGCTATGGCGACGGTCGTGTCGAGACGCGCGATATCAATGAAGGCACCGTTGAACAGGCCCGGATTGATTTTATCGAGACGGACAACCTGTTCAAGGATCTTGCAGAATAGGAACGACCCCCGATGGCGGATTTTGACTATGACCTGTTTGTCATCGGCGGTGGATCCGGTGGCGTGCGCGCTGCCCGTGTGGCTGCAGGGGATGCCGGTGCGCGCGTCGCACTGGCCGAGGAAGACCGCTATGGCGGGACCTGTGTGATCCGGGGCTGCGTGCCCAAGAAGCTGATGGTGTTTTCCAGCGAGTTTTCCAAAATGCCCGGCCTCGCCCGTGGCTACGGGTGGGATATAAAGGACGGCACATTTGACTGGCCGGTGTTTCGCGGGCACCTGAACGCGGAACTGGACCGGTTGGAGGGCATTTACCGTTCACTCCTCAAGAATTCCGGCGTCGACACGTTTGATGCGCGCGCCCGCCTCATGGACAAGCACACCATCGCGCTGTCCAACGGCGAAACCCGCACGGCCAAGACCATTCTGATCGCGACGGGGGGGCACCCGGTGCGCCCGGATATTCCCAACGCGCATCTTGGCATTGTCAGCGATGACATTTTTCACCTTGAGGCCCTGCCCAAGTCGATCCTGATCGTGGGCGGCGGATACATTGCCTGCGAATTTGCGTGTATCTTCAACGGCCTTGGCGTTGAGGTGACCCAGTACTATCGCGGTGCGCAAATTCTGCGCGGGTTTGATGACGAGGCCCGTGGGTTGATCGCAGAATCGATGCGCGAACAGGGGATCGACCTGAAACTGGGCACCAACATTGTCGAGATGGCCCCGGCAAGTGCGGACCATTCCGCCTCGACGGCCACGGCCACGGATGCCGCGATGGGCGCAACGGCGCAGCAGTCCGTCGAGATCAGCGCGATGGCGGACGATACGCAGGGGCCTCTCTGGGTAAAGCCGACCACCGGCGCGCCCCGTGAGTTCGACATGGTGCTGTTTGCCACGGGCCGCGACCCCAACAGCCGCGATCTGGGGCTGGAAGAGCTTGGGATCGAAATCGGTCGGCGGGGCGAGATCAAGGTTGATGAATATTCGAAAACCGGCGCCGACAACATCTATGCCATCGGGGATGTCACGAACCGGGTGAACCTGACCCCGGTTGCCATTCGCGAGGGCATGGCCTTTGTAGAGACGGTGTTCAAGGACAACCCCACGGCGGTCGACCACGACCTGATCCCGTCTGCCGTCTTTACGCAGCCCGAGATGGGCACTGTGGGTCTGAGCGAAGAGGATGCACGCGAACGCGAAGAGATCGAAGTCTATTGCACATCCTTCCGCCCGATGCGCACGGCCTTTGCGGGCAAGGCGGACCGCGTATTGATGAAACTTGTGGTCAGCAAAGCCAACCGCACGGTATTGGGTTGTCACATCGTCGCACCTGATGCGGGCGAAATGATCCAATTGGCCGGGATTGCGATAAAAATGGGCGCAACCAAAGAGGATTTCGATCGAACGGTTGCGGTTCACCCCACAATGTCCGAAGAGATCGTAACGATGAAGACACCCATGCGGACTGCTTGAATTCCGGGGAAAAAAGCACAGGTAACGGGGCAAGATGCAGCGTGGCTGCACGGCAAAAGGAGAACGACACCACATGGCTGGCAATACGGGCGGCCCCTGGGGGGGCGGCGGAAATTCGGGCGGCGGTGATGACGGGCGTGGCAATGGCCCGCGCCGTCCTGATCGCAACAATGGTGGGCAGCGTCCCAGCAACGACGGTCCGCAAATCCCAGAAATCGATGAACTGGTCAAAAAAGGCCAGGAACAACTGCGTGTTCTGATGGGAGGTCGCGGTGGCGGCAATACCGGCGGTGGGCGTGGTGGCGGCGGTGGTGCCGGCCCGTTCCTGACGCGCGGCACCGTTGGCATTGCCCTCGTGGCGGCCATCGTTTTGTGGTTGCTGGCAAGCTTTTACACCGTTCGACCTGAACAAAGATCGGTTGAGCTGTTTCTGGGCGAATTCTCCGCCATTGGGGAACCTGGTCTGAACTTTGCCCCCTGGCCAGTGGTCACAGCCGAGGTGATCTCGGTCACTACGGAACGCACCGAAGAGATCGGTGTCGGGCGCGCCGGGTCAGACGCGGGGCTGATGCTTACCGGTGACGAGAATATCGTCGACATCGACTTTCAGGTGCAGTGGAATATCAACGACCCTGCGGCGTTCCTGTTCAATTTGCGCGACCCGGAACCAACCATTCGTGCGGTGTCGGAGTCGGCGATGCGTGAGATCATCGCGCAATCTGACCTTGCTCCGATCCTGAACCGGGATCGCGGTGTGATTGGTGATCGTCTGCAGGACCTGATCCAGTCGACCCTCGACAGCTACGACAGTGGTGTGAACGTCATTCGTGTGAACTTTGACAAGGCGGACCCACCCGTTGAGGTGATTGACGCCTTCCGCGACGTTCAGGCGGCCGAACAAGAGCGGGACCGGTTGCAAAACGTGGCTGATGCCTATGCCAACCGCGTTCTGGCCGAGGCCCGTGGTACCTCCGCCCAGCTTCTGGAAGAGGCCGAAGGGTATCGCGCCCAGCAGGTCAACCAGGCCGAAGGTGAGGCCTCCCGCTTCTCCGCTGTTCTGGAAGAGTATGCAAAGGCGCCCGACGTGACCCGCAAGCGTCTTTATCTGGAAACGATGGAGAACGTGCTGGGTCAGATGGACAAGATCATTCTGGATGAATCCGCAGGTGGCGGCGGGGGGCAGGGCGTTGTGCCGTATCTGCCGCTCAATGAACTGCGTCGTGGTACAGGGGGGACGAACTGATGCGTCGCGCAACATACTTACTGCCGGTTATCGTCATTCTGGCCGCAATCGGTTTGTCCTCGATCTACATCGTGGACGAGCGTGAAAAGGGTCTGGTCCTGCAATTCGGTCGCGTCGTCGCGGTCAAGGAAGAACCCGGGCTGGCCTTCAAGATCCCGCTGATCCAGGAGGTCGTGCGTTATGATGACCGTATCCTGAGCCGTGACATCGACCCGCTTGAGGTCACGCCGCTGGACGACCGCCGTTTGGTTGTGGACGCCTTTGCCCGCTACCGGATCGTGGATGTGAACCAGTTCCGACAGGCCGTGGGTGCCGGTGGGATCGCATTCGCAGAAGACCGTCTGGATTCGATCCTGCGTGCTGAAACACGGGAAGTGCTGGGTTCGGTGTCGTCAAATGACATCCTGAGTTCGGACCGGGCGGCCCTCATGCTGCGTATCCGCAACTCGGCCATCGCCGAGGCCAGCGCGTTGGGCGTCGAGATCATCGACGTGCGTCTGAAGCGGACGGACCTGCCGACGGAAAACCTTGATGCGACTTTCGAGCGGATGCGCGCCGAGCGTGAGCGTGAAGCGACGGACGAACGCGCCCGCGGTAACGAGGCCGCCCAGCGTGTCCGTGCCCAGGCCGACCGGACGGTGGTTGAACTGGTGTCCGACAGCGAGCGGCAAGCCGAGATCATCCGCGGTGAGGCAGATGCCCGCCGCAACGCCATCTTTGCCGAAGCCTTTGGCGCCGACCCGGAATTCTTTGAATTCTACCGCTCGCTGACAGCGTATGAACGTGCGCTGCGCGGAGAAAACTCCACCATGGTGTTGTCGCCGGACAGCGAGTTCTTCAACTACCTGCGTTCCGACCAGGGCGTTCCGGGCAACTGATGGCCTGGGTATTGCTTGCCCTCGGGCTTGTGATGATTGTGGAGGGGCTGGCCTATGTGCTGGCCCCTTCGCTCATTGAACGTGTGCTGGAGATGCTGCGCACCTTGCCGCTGCCGGTGCGGCGTCAGTTCGGCGCGCTGGTGGTCGTTTCCGGCCTGATTTGTCTGTGGCTGGCCTTTTTTATAGGCCTTTGACGTGGAGATCTTCACACATTGGTAACGCAGTGTTGAAACGATCCGGGTCAAAGCCATCTTTAATGTTGCAAGCGTGCAACCCTACATGCACCCTGTGCGCAATGACGTACGAATGTGTGCAAACGGGCCAAAACCGGTCCAGTGACGTTCCAGGAGAAACCTGATGCAAAGACAGGCAATCGCGATTTCAAAGCAGTTACCAAACCAAAACATGATGCGGGCCCTGTGGCTGGGCGCGCTTGCGCTTGCATTTGTGCTGGTGCAGGCCGTGATGGCGCATGCCCGCCCCGAAAGCCTCGCGCCGCTGGCCGAGCAGATCAGCCCGTCGGTGGTCAACATCACCACGTCGACCGTGGTCGAAGGGCGTACGGGTCCGCAGGGCATCGTGCCCGAAGGCTCTCCGTTCGAGGATTTCTTTCGCGAATTTCAGGACCGCAACGGGCAGGGCAACCGCCCGCGTCGGTCCTCCGCGCTTGGCTCGGGCTTCGTGATCTCCGAGGACGGGTTTATCGTCACAAACAACCACGTGATTGAAGGTGCGGACGAAATCCTGATCGAATTCTTCAACGGCGACGAGTTGGAGGCCGAACTGATCGGCACCGATCCAAACACAGACATCGCGCTGTTGAAGGTCGAGGCCGACGGCCCGCTGCCCTTCGTCCCGTTCGGAGACAGCAACAGTGCGCGCGTTGGCGACTGGGTGGTTGCGATGGGCAACCCTCTGGGGCAGGGGTTTTCCGTCTCGGCAGGGATCGTGTCGGCACGCAACCGCGCCCTCAGCGGCACATATGACGACTACATCCAGACAGATGCGGCCATCAACCGGGGCAACTCGGGCGGTCCGCTGTTCAACATGGACGGTGAAGTGATTGGCGTGAACACCGCGATCCTGTCACCCAACGGCGGCTCGATCGGCATCGGCTTTTCGATGGCATCCAACGTGGTGACCCGTGTCGTGGACCAGTTGCAGGAATTTGGCGAGACCCGCCGCGGCTGGCTAGGTGTGCGCATTCAGGACGTGACAGAGGACATCGCCGAGGCAATCGGGCTTGAACCCGTCGCCGGTGCTCTGGTGACGTCCGTGCCCGAAGGTCCGGCCATGGATGCAGGCATGCAGGACGGTGACGTGATCCTGAACTTTGCGGGCGTCGACGTCGAAGACACGCGTGGACTGGTGCGTCAGGTGGGCAACAGCCCGGTGGGCGAGACCGTGCGCGTCGTGGTCTACCGCGATGGTGAAACCGTGACCCTTCGGGTGACGCTGGGTCGGCGCGAAGAGGCCGAAGGCGCTGTGCCTGCCGCCGTCGAAGCGCCAGAGGGCGAACCGCAAGGCCCGGTGACACGCGACGTCCTTGGCCTCACCCTCAGCACATTGACCGAAGAGATGCGCACCGAACTGGGCCTTGGCGATGATCAGGACGGTCTTGCCGTCATGGCCGTGGATGAGACCAGCGAAGCCTATGAAAAGGGCCTGCGGGCAGGCGATGTGATCACTGAGGCGGGCCAGCAAAAGGTGACATCCATCGACGATTTCGAAACGCGGCTCGAAGAAGTGAAGGAAGCCGGGCGCAAGTCACTGCTGTTGCTTGTGCGGCGCGCAGGTGATCCCCGCTTTGTCGCGCTCAGCCTTGAAGAATAGGCAGCGCTTGCGTTGAATTTGAAAAGGCGCCCCGCGACGGGCGCCTTTTTTGCGGCTGGTGACATGTAAGGCGCACCTGTGGTGCGCCTCTGATCAGGTGGTGTCGGCCTTTGGTACCGTGATCAGACCAAGCTTGCGTGCGGCGGCCACGGACAGCGTCTTGCTGTCCAACCCCTCATCACGCTGATAGCGCTGGATGGCTGCGCGTGTCGCATTGTCCATCTCGCCGCTGATGGCCCCACGATAGTAACCGCGCGCATCAAGGGCGCGTTGCACAGACGCGATGAATTCTGGCGTGAGGTCCGCAGCGCAGGGCACTTCGTACCACGTGTCGCGGCGCGGCCTGACAACCTCCTGATAGGTTTCGTCCTTGTAGATGGGCGCCGCCTGCACCCGTCCATCGCTGCTGATCTGGGCCGGTTGGAGAAGCACCTTGCGGGTGACCGTTTCCACAACTGCCGGGCTGACGGTCTTGCCCCAGCATGTGCCGGGCGCTGCCCCGGGCGGGGCCGTGGCAAGTGAAACGGGATCGATGTTGGAAGAGGTGACAACCGCGTTCTCGGCGCAGGCTGTGACAAACAGGGCTGCCGCAAGGGCAGGAAGACTAGATATGGATCGCATGCTCGGGCCTCTGAGTGGGCATTTTCTATGAGCATAGCGGCGGGCCTGTGATCTGCCTAGCCCTGCGCAGGGGGGAGTTTTGCGCTGTTGCCCGGTTGCCAAAGGAGGGCTGTGGTCCGGGTCGCTATTTGCGCCCGTCCCATGTTTCGGTACGCGCCTCGGCGGCCATCTTGCGCCCGGTGTCCTCGGCCAGAAGCTGGTCGAGCAGGGGCGAGATATCCTCGATCTCTTCGGCCAGCACATGGGTGACGTTATGGGCGCGCTGCATGCGCCCCGTCACCCGCAGCATCCGCCCCGCCACCACGGCCCGGCGGAACCGTTCGTAGATGTGGCGCCACACGATGATGTTGACCACGCCGGTTTCATCCTCAAGCGTGATAAAGATCACGCCCTTGGCGGTGCCGGGGCGCTGGCGCAGGATCACAAGGCCCGCAACCGCAATGCGCGCGTTGACGGGCGGTGCACTCAGATCGCAGGCGCGCAGGCAGGACGGCGGGCGCGGCCAGCCGCGCGCCGATGTCTCGGGTCGGGGTGAGGTCAGATTTTGAGCAACACGCATGTGAACAAAAATAGAACAAACGTCTTTCATCGCAAGTGCAAAAGGGCGGGCGTGCAAAAGGGGCTGGCGGGGCCAAAAAGGGATCGCTAGAACCTGTCAGAGCGACAAAACCGAAGGGGCACATTTCATGGCCAAGATTACTTATATCGAACACGGCGGCACCGAACATGTGGTGGACGTGGCCAATGGCCTGACGGTCATGGAAGGCGCGCGGGACAACAACATCCCCGGAATCGAGGCCGATTGCGGCGGCGCCTGTGCCTGTTCGACCTGCCATGTCTACGTGGCTGCCGACTGGGTCGAAAAGCTGCCTGCCAAGGATGACATGGAAACCGACATGCTCGACTTCGCCTATGAGCCGGACGAGACACGGTCCCGTCTGACCTGCCAGTTGAAAGTGACCGACGCGCTGGACGGTCTGGTCGTGCAGATGCCCGAAAAGCAGATCTGATCTTGGCCCGGGCGCCGCGTCTGCTGTTGCGCCTGTGGCACGGCTGTGCCCGCGGCGCGCTGCTGGTGGTGTGCCTGTGGCTGGCGGTGCCCTGTGGCACGCGTGCCGACACCATTGCATCGGCGCGCTACACCGCGCCCACAGACCGATACGCACACGGGGTCCTTGGGGACGCCATCGAATGGGGCGCGCTTGAGGTGACCCTGACAGACGGGCGCATCGCGACCTTCACCCTGCCCATGGATCACGTGTT
>JBCBDZ010000116.1:0-10308 GCA_038529225.1 Pseudomonadota bacterium
GTCTTGTTTGGCGCAAGGATGATGGCGGGGCGCTGGGTTTCCTCGATCACCTTGGCCATGGTGTAGGTCTTGCCCGTGCCCGTGGCCCCCAGCAGGACCTGATCGCGGTCACCGGCCAGCACCCCGGCGCTCAACTCTTCAATCGCTGTGGGCTGATCTCCCGCGGGCTGGAATTCGGTGTTCATGCGCAGCGGCACACCGCCTTCGAGCTTGAGGCGGGTACGCACATCCTCGGCTGGATTTGCAAGGAAGGAGCCATGGGAATCGGTATCTAAATGAGCCATGGGCCTAACTTGGCGCATGGGCTGGCTGGTGCAAGGGGGCGCGGCGTGGATGCTGTCAGAAACTGTCAGGGTGTCCCGCGTGCTTTTCTTTGCGGCAGGTCGCGGCTAGCCTGATCTGCGCAAGGGGAGGGCACAGCATGATCGAGGAACCCAAGTCATTGACCATCAGGGCGCCATGGCGGCGACCTTCTGCGGCGCAGATTGCCGCCTTTCAGAATGTGCCGACCGGCTTTGTTGTGGATGCCATGTTTGGTGCGGGATCAATGGCCACCCAAATCGTGCCGATCCCCGGGCAGGATCTGCAGGTGGCTGGACCTGCGCTGACAGTCGACAACCGCCCCAGCGATATTCTGGCGCTGTTGGGTGCGCTCAAATTCATCCAGGATGGCGACATCGTGGTGAACGCCTTTGCAGGCTTTCAAGGCTGTGCGGCGGCGGGGGATCGTGTGTCGGGCATGATGAAGAACTGCGGCGCGGCGGGTTTTGTCACCGACGGACCGATGCGCGATCTGGATGGCATCCGTGCTGTTGGCTTGCCGAGTTGGTGTACCGGGCTGAACCCCGGATCGCCCTATGCCACGGGGCCCGGCAAGGTTGGCCTGCCTGTGCAGATTGGGGGCCAGAACGTCGAAACCGGGGACATGATTGTGGCAGACAAGGATGGGATCGTCGTGGTGCCGTTTGACATGCTGGACAGCATCATCGGGCGACTGGATGCGGTGACTGAACTTGAACACGACATGGACCGCCAAGTGGCCGACGGCCTTTGTGTTCCCGATTCGATAGAACAGATGTTGCAGGACACCGACAATGTTATGCATGTGACCTGATTGCGTGCAGCGCAGTCTGTTTTGCCAAGGGGATGACGGATACAGCCGAAAAATCCGCAAACCGCGCTGGTGTGGCAGGGCTGAGACATCACGTCGGCTTGGCAAATCCGCAACGAATTGCCATAAGGACGCTGCATCATTTCTGGAGCGTTACCACATGCGCGCACGCATCTTTCAGCCTGCAAAAACGGCCATGTCCTCTGGTACGGCCAAGACCAAGCATTGGGTGCTTGAATTCGCCCCCGCCTCGGCCCGGTCGGTGGATCCGCTGATGGGGTGGACATCCTCTGACGACACGCAAGCGCAAGTCCGCATGACCTTCGACACAAAGGAGGCCGCGCTTGACTATGTCTCGCACCACGGGATCGATGCAGTGGTGCAGGAACCGAACAAGCGCCGGGCCAATATCCGCCCCGGTGGGTATGGTGAGAATTTTGCGACCGGTCGGCGTGGGGCATGGACGCACTAAGCGTCCGCCGCGACGCGCCTGACGCGCCGGATGTGCGCGCGCTGCTGACGCGCCATTTCGAACTCATGCGCGCCAGTTCCCCCGAAGAAAGCTGTCATGTTATGCAACCCGATGCCTTGTTGGATCGCGGCGTTGTTCTTTATGCCGCCCGCGATGGTGACGCTGTGCTGGGTGTGGGCGCGCTGGCCGACCTTGGGGCAGGGCATGGCGAGTTGAAGTCCATGCACACCGCTGCCGAAGCGCGCGGGCGCGGCGTGGCCCGCGCGATCCTGTCGGCTTTGCTTGATGCGGCCCGCGCCAACGGAATGACCCGCGTCAGTCTTGAGACCGGAAGTGCCAAGATGTTTGCCCCGGCCCGCGCGCTCTATGCCGCGCATGGGTTTGAGACCTGCCCGCCATTTGGCGATTACGTTCTCGATCCCTTGAGCGTTTTCATGACCCGCACGCTCTGACCCTCTTGCCCCATCGCGATTGCTGCGGCATGAGTGGAACAGCGCGGTCCCGTAGCTCAACTGGATAGAGCACCTGACTTCTAATCAGGATGTTGAGGGTTCGAGTCCTTCCGGGATCGCCAGTCTTCCACGAATGCGCGCCCGGTTCTTCACATGATTGGCTGACGCACGCTGGTAAAAGTATTCAGAACGCACACTTGCGCGGCACAAAATAAGATGCAAAGCTGCTTTTATGAGCAGTTTAAGAACGCTGATAGCAAGCGCACTGATCATGACAGGCCTGAGTGGTACGGCGCGCGCATATGACGATCTTGTTCTGGTATTTGCCGGATGTACGGGCCGTATGTCTGCTGAAATGGAGTTTGCATGGTTGATGAGCGATGCGCGCTCGGACGCCTTGCAGGATCAACGGCAGCGTTTTGTCACGCTCCTGAATGCCGTTATGCCCGCAGACCGGGCCCGCGAAGCGTTGAGCCATAGGATCGAGGCCAAGCTGGCGCATTCCGCGATGCTGACGACAGTTCATTTTGGCACCGATGAGCGGCTGGCACGTCTGGCCAGGCAACGCGCCGCAGTGAGCCTCCAAACCTGCCGGACTCTCCTGCTCGAAGGTTAGCACATCGCCCCCCGCACGGAATTGCCGCCTAAAAACCGTGCATTCGTCGGCAAAATCGCCTAATAATTAACCTAATTCGAGTGTCTGCCCATAAAACACGCACGATGGACTCGGCCCTGATGACGCGGCGCAGCTAACAAGGCGTCGGCCCGTTCGTGGGTCGGTAAATTGTGCGGCGGCGTCAGTTTTCGAAGGCTGGACACCACCGCACGCGCCTAAACTTAAAGCGCAGGGGTGATATGAGGTCGTCTGACACATTTCGCAATGCCCTTGCGCACCGCGCTAGAGGAAACGCAATGTCAAAAACCCTTTTTGGAACCACTGCTGCCGTGCTGCTGGCAACTGTGATCCCCGCCGTCGCCTGCGACGCCCCCATCAAGGTGGGTGTGCTGCACTCGCTGTCTGGTACGATGGCGATCTCTGAAACAACACTCAAAGACACCATGGAAATGCTGGTCGAACAGCAAAACGAAAAAGGTGGTCTTCTGGGCTGCGATCTGGAGGCGGTTGTTGTCGACCCTGCATCCGACTGGCCCCTGTTTGCCGAAAAGGCACGCGAGTTGCTGACCGTTCAGGAAGTGGACGTGATTTTCGGGTCGTGGACGTCCGTGTCGCGCAAATCCGCGCTCCCCGTTCTCGAAGAACTGAACGGGTTGATGTTCTACCCAGTGCAGTACGAGGGTGAAGAGTCCTCCAAGAACGTGTTTTATACAGGCGCTGCGCCCAACCAACAGGCGATCCCTGCAACCGACTACTTCCTCGAAGAACTGGAAGTCGAGAAATTCGCGCTGCTGGGCACCGACTATGTCTATCCCCGCACCACGAACAACATTCTTGAGGCCTACCTTCAGGAAAAGGGCATCGCGGCCGAAGACATCTTTGTGAACTACACGCCATTCGGTCACTCCGACTGGTCCAAGATCGTTGCGGACGTGGTGGCGCTGGGCGCTGACGGCAAGAAGGTCGGCGTGATCTCGACCATCAACGGCGACGCCAACATCGGTTTCTACAAGGAACTGGCCGCTGCCGGTATCTCTGCGGACGACATCCCCGTCGTGGCCTTTTCGGTTGGTGAAGAAGAACTGTCCGGCCTCGACACATCCGACCTTGTCGGACACCTGGCCGCATGGAACTACTTCCAGTCCGCCGATTCTGACGCCAACGAGGCATGGGTTGAAGCATGGAAAGCCCGCATGGGTGAAGAGCGTGTCACAAACGACCCGATGGAAGCCCATTACATCGGCTTTAACATGTGGGTAAACGCGGTCACCGACGCAGGCACCACAGACGTCGACGCCGTGCGCACCGCGATGTACGGTCAGGAGTTCCCGAACCTGACGGGCGGGACCGCCGTGATGCTGCCGAACCACCACTTGGCCAAGCCGGTTCTGATCGGTGAAATCCAGGCGGACGGCCAGTTCGACATCATCTCGGCAACCGAGCCGGTTCCGGGCGATGCCTGGACAGACTTCCTGCCGGAATCGGCTGTTCTCAAGTCGGATTGGAAAGAGCTGGGCTGCGGTATGTACAACACCGAAACCAGCACCTGCGTGCAGATCGAATCCAACTACTAATCTGAATAAGAAGACTTTTCAGGGGGCGGCAGACCCGCCCCCTGATCACCTTGGGGCGGGTATACATGCAACGACTTCTGGCCTTTTTGATCTGCATTGGCCTCGCATTTCCAGCCGCTGCCCAAAACGCAGATGCTCCCATTCAACAAGTGATGCAGACCCATGCCGACCTGCTGGCCAAGGCATCGCGACGCACCATTCAGGAGGCGATCGATGCGCTGACCGACAGCGGCCTGCCTGAGGCGCAAGAGGTTTTGGAACGCTGGCAGAACAAAGAGATGTGGCAGGACGAACAGACGGGCCTGTTCGTCTTTGCCGAAGAGATTGACCGCGACACGATCCGCATCTTCGATGTCGCCGACGGGTCCGATCTGGGCGAAGTCCCGGACGACGGTTACAAACAACTCAAACCAAACAGCGGCGTGCGTGGGTTGATTGCTGCCGCGCTGGTGAAGTTCCAACTGATCGATCCGGATGCGACCGTCCGTCTGACGGCGCTGGATGCGATTTCGCGTGACCCGGACGAGACACATCTGCCTGCCTTGCGTGACGTGATGGAAGGCGAAGCGGACCCGCTGCTTGCTGCCCGGATGATGCGCGTGGAACGTTTGCTCACGATCGAATTTGGCGCGGATGATGCCGAAAAGATTGATGCAATTTCCTTCTTTGCCGGCGATCTTGGTGTGGACGCCCGCGCCGCCCTGAACCCGCTTGTCGCAACCCGGATCGAAGTGGGCGAGGCTGTGCCTGACGACCCCCGGGTCATTCGCACCGTTACGCCGGGTGATGAATCGCTGCCCATGACGGATGCATACGAACTGCTCGTTCGGGCCGACCTCGCCCCGCCGCTGATCCCGCCAAACGAAGTGCGCGAAGCACTTATCCGCAACATTGATGGTGACACGGTTGCCGGGGTGCAGGTCGCAAGCCTTGACACAGACAGCGCGCGCAATGCCGCCTTCGCCACGCTGGTCGAACAGGGCCTCGCCGATCCGGCAGCCACCACCGAAGAGATTGATGCAGCCCTTGGCGCCTATCAGTTTTACGAAGTCTTCATCGGCGCCCCACCCGGTGTTGCGCTGGCCGCTCAGGCCGTGCTGAGCGACATTGAGACGTCCGTGGCATTGAACCAGACCGCTGATCTTGCGCTTGACGCCATCTCACTGGCCTCGATTTATTTCCTGGCTGCGATCGGCCTTGCCATCACCTTTGGGGTCATGGGCGTGATCAACATGGCGCATGGCGAATTCATCATGATGGGCGCCTATACAGGCTATGTGGTGCAATTGTTCGTGCCCGATCACACCCTGTCGATCCTGCTCGCCATTCCGCTGGCGTTCATGGTGACGTTCGCGGCCGGGGTCGCGATGGAACGGCTGGTCATCCGCTGGCTCTATCATCGCCCCCTCGAAACGCTTTTGGCGACGTTCGGTGTCTCCATCGCTCTGCAGCAACTGGCCAAGAACATCTTTGGCACGCAAGCCCGCCCGCTCACAGCCCCCGGCTGGCTCGACGGATCCATGGTGATCAACGACATCGTATCGATCAGCTACATCCGCATTGCGATTTTCATTCTCGCCCTGATCTTCCTCGCGATCTTCCTGATCGTGATGAACCGCACGCGGCTGGGGCTCGAGGTGCGGGCAGTGACGCAGAACCCGCGCATGGCGGCGTCGATGGGTATCAATCCTGACCGGATCAACATGCTGACCTTCGGCTTCGGCTCCGGCATCGCGGGCATCGCCGGGGTCGCGATCGGGCTTTATGCCAAGGTCACCTCCGAAATGGGGTCCGACTACATCGTCCAAAGCTTCATGACCGTGGTTGTGGGCGGCGTCGGCAACATCTGGGGCACGCTTCTGGGGGCTGCCATGGTCGGGACGATGCAGAAGGGCATCGAGTGGCTCAATCCGTCCAACACGCTGGCGGCACAGACCTACATGATCCTCTTCATCATCCTGTTTATCCAGTTCCGCCCCCGCGGTATCATCGCCCTCAAGGGCCGTGCGGCAGAGGCCTGACATGACCGACACAGTTTCTTCTGACCGGAAATACCACGGGGGTGCGGGGGCTGGCCCCCGCTCCCGCAGTTTCATTGCGCGCCACCCGTCGGTCCTGATCTTCATCGCATGCCTGGCGCTCTTCACCCTCGCCGTCACCATCCTCGCCGAAGGGTTCGGGATCGGAGTCATTTCCACCAGCTTTGTCAAAACGCTGGGCAAAACCCTGTGCCTGTGCATGGTGGCACTCGCCATGGACCTCGTCTGGGGGTACTGCGGCATCCTTTCCCTCGGGCACATGGCGTTCTTTGGCATCGGAGGCTACGCTATCGGCATGTGGCTGATGTATGCCCGCACCGAGGTCATCGTGGTGCAAAGCCTTGCGGCGGCCCCGCTGCCACCGACGGCCGGGGAGATTTCCCAAGGCATTGCCACGCAGATCTTTGGTGTCGTCGGTGCGTCTGAATTTCCGCCCATCTGGGCCTTTGCCCATTCCCTGCCGCTGCAACTGGCCGCCATCGTGATCGTGCCGGGCCTCCTTGCTCTGGTCTTCGGCTGGCTCGCCTTCCGCAGCCGCGTGACGGGCGTGTACCTGTCGATCCTGACCCAGGCGATGACGCTGGCCCTGTCACTTTATCTTTTCCAGAACGATTCCGGTCTGCGGGGCAACAACGGTCTTTCCGGTCTACAGAACCTCCCCGGCTTAGGGGACGTTCCGCAGGCGACGGTGTCGATCTGGTTTCTGTGGGCTTCTGCCTTTACCCTTGGCCTTGCCTACCTGCTGTGTGCGTGGGTCGTGTCGGGCAAGTTCGGCTCGGTCATTCGCGCGATCCGGGATGACGAGGCGCGGGTGCGCTTTCTTGGCTACTCGGTCGAGGCCTACAAGCTCACGATTTTCACCCTTACAGCTGTGATCGCGGCCATCGCTGGCGCGCTTTACTACCCGCAGGCGGGCATCATCAACCCGGCCGAAATCGCCCCCATCGCCTCGATCTATCTTGCGGTCTGGGTCGCCATCGGCGGGCGCGGCAGACTCTATGGTGCGGTGATCGGGGCGGCCTTTGTCTCGCTGGTCTCTACATGGTTCACAGGCGGGCAGGCGCCGGACGTCAACCTTGGATTTTACACGATCTCATGGGTGGACTGGTGGACTGTGCTGCTTGGCTTCTCTTTTGTGGCAGTCACGCTGTTCGCACCCAAAGGCATCGGCGGGCTTGTCGACATGATCCCGTCCCCCAACCGCCACGGTGCGAATCTTGGGCCTGATGCCGGGTCTTTGCGCGAAGGGGAGGCGGACAAATGAGCACGCTACTCGAAGTCTCGGGCGTGTCCAAAACCTTTGACGGGTTCAAGGCCATCAACAACCTGTCCTTCCAGATTGGCGAGCCAGAGATGCGCGCAGTGATCGGCCCGAACGGGGCGGGCAAGACCACGTTCATGGACATTGTCACGGGCAAGACGAAACCCGATGAGGGAACCGTGCTTTTTGGTGAAAAGTCCCGGTCTTTGCTGAAACTGAGCGAAAGCCAGATTGCCCAGGCCGGCATTGGCCGCAAGTTTCAACGCCCCACGGTGTTTGAGGATCAAAGTGTCGCCGACAACCTGATGATGGCGCTGAAAAAGGACCGCAGCCCATGGGCCGTCCTGCGGTTTCGCCCCGCGCGCGAAGATCACGAGGCGGTGGCCAAGTTGGCCGAAGAGATTGGTCTGACGGACCAGTTGCCGCGCAAGTCGGGTGAGTTGAGCCATGGGCAAAAACAGTGGCTGGAGATCGGGATGCTGCTGGCGCAGGACCCGCGCCTGTTGCTGGTGGACGAACCTGCGGCAGGCATGACCCCGGCAGAGCGCGAGCATACCACGGACATTCTGGTGGAGGCGGCCAAGACCCGCGCGGTTGTCGTGGTCGAACACGATATGGAGTTCGTGCGTCGCCTCAATTGCAAGGTGACCGTGCTGCATGAAGGGTCCGTGCTGGCCGAAGGCAGTCTGGATCACGTCACCGCAAATGAGAAAGTCATCGAGGTGTATCTTGGCAGATAACGTCCTGAGCATTTCGGACCTGACGCTGCACTACGGCGGCAGTCAGATCCTGAACAGGGTCAGCGTGACGGCCAAGCGGGGCGAGGTGACCTGTGTGATGGGCACCAACGGCGTGGGCAAGACCAGCCTGCTGAAGGCCATCTCGGGCACGCACCCGCGCTCGGGCGGCACCTACATGCTGGACGGTGTCGAGATTGGTCGCGCTTCGGCCCACGCGCTTGCGCAAGCCGGTGTGGCCTATGTCCCGCAGGGGCGCGAGATTTTCCCGTTTCTGACAGTGAAAGAGAACCTTGAGACAGGCTTTGCCTGCCTGCCAAGGTCCGAACGGTCCGTGCCGAATGAAATTTTCGAACTGTTTCCCATCCTCAAAGAGTTCCTTGGCCGGCGCGGAGGCGATTTATCTGGTGGTCAGCAACAGCAACTGGCCATCGCGCGGGCCCTCGTGACCCGGCCCAAACTGTTGCTGCTGGACGAACCGACAGAGGGCATACAGCCCAACATCATCCAGCAGATCGGCCGCGTGATCGCGCAGCTTCGGGATCGCGGTGACATGGGCATTGTGCTGGTCGAGCAGTATTTCGACTTTGCCCGCGAGTTGGGGGATCAGTTTCTGGTGCTGGAGCGGGGCGCGGAAAAGCTGCGCGGGCGCAGCGACGAGATCGAGCGGGACACGTTGTTGGCGGCTGTGTCCGTCTGATCCGGCCCTACAGTGCGTCGATCGGTTTTGCGGCTGTACCAACCAACCCCTGAGCAAAATTCTCACCCTCGGCAGGGCGCAGCAGCGCCTCGCGCGTCACCTGGGTTTCCGGCAGTACAACAGCGCGGCGGGCACGGAAGCGTCCGTCATAGGGGCCGAAGTAAAGCGCGCGGGTCTGCGCGAATGGATCGAGAGCAAGGCGGCGGTCAAAGCTGTGCCCAAGGCCGGAAATGCGGAAGCCCGGGGCGGCATCAATGGGTTCCAGATACCCCTCGATCGACAGTTGTCGCAGGGACTGCCCACCCCGGAACCGGCCCAGTTCAACCGATGTCGTTTTCAGGGTGCCGTCCGAAAACTGGCCCGATGCGACAGCGAATTGGCCCGAGATCAGCAGACCACCTTGCGGCAACTCAATCGGGGTTTGCCCGATTTTCCAGCCCGTGTTCCGGCTGCCCACGGCCACGCCTGCAACGCTGTCCGCGTCCGCTTGAACGGGCTGCACAAGACTGCTGCGCAAGGACCCGTCTGGTTGCCAGAGCCCGTGCGCAGCCACGCGGCGACCCACAAGTGATCCGGCGCGGCCTATCTGCACGGAGGTTCCGTTGATCGCGTAACCATCCGCTACGCGCGTGAGCGTTCCGATCAGCGGTGTATCGATGTCGATCTGTTGCGCTTCGAACCGGCCCCGGCGTGCGTAGGCGACCATGCTGAGCGCGGTGCCCGGCACCAGCATCGTGTCAGATTCCCTGCGCCCGTTTGCAAGGATACGGGTGGTGTCGGGGATTTCGACCCGAAGGCCGTTGATCAGGACGCTGCCCGTGCCTGTCATCAGGCCGACGATCCCAGTGCCGCCAATGCCCCCCTCGAACGGGTCGTCGCCAAGTTGCGACGTCGGAATTGCAGGGGCGCACCCGGTCAGGGCTGTTGCCCCCATCAGGCTCAGAATGTGGCGTCGATTGAGGCGTGTCACGTCTTGTCCGGCCCTTGTGCGTCTGTGCCTGTATCCGCATCTTCGCGGTAAAAATAAACCCCCAGACGGTAGCGTTGGCGCGCCCCGCCTTTTTCCTTGTCGCGCCTGTGGGCGGCACTGCTTTCACGGTTTAGGTTTTCGAGCATCGCTTGGGCCTGCGCGCGGGCAGAGGCTTCGACGTCGTCCACGGCCTCTGGCGTCATCTGGTTGTAGAACACCGAGCGTTCGAAGAAAGGAGGTGTGTCCGACAGCAGGTTTTCAGTGGCGGCGGCAAGGTGATCGCCGACATTGGCGCCAAAGAACGCCTCCTTGTCGGACGCAGTCGCGGTGCCGACGATCGCCTCGGCATTCAGGTGCAGCAGGTCATCTGTCGCAC
>JBCBDZ010000117.1:0-10295 GCA_038529225.1 Pseudomonadota bacterium
TGTCCGAGCTGTTGGCGCGGCAGGGGGCGGACGCGCTGGGGCCAGCAGATCTACGCCTGAGCGGGGCATTGATGCCGGATGCGGCAACTGTCCAATTGCTCGAACAGATCGACTCCGCCGGGCCGTTTGGCGCGGGGGCACCCGCGCCGCGCTACGCGTTCGCAGGAATGCAGATTTTCCACGCCAAGCGGGTGGGCGAGTCGCACCTGAAACTCTCCTTTGGCGCGCGGGGCGGCGCGCGGATTGACGCCATCGCCTTCGGGGCGTTTGACGGACCGCTGGGCCCGACCTTGCAGGATCACGGCGGGGCCGCCTTTCACCTCGCGGGGCGGCTTGAAATCAATACATTTCGGGGAAAGGCCAGCGTGCAGTTGCGGCTCGAGGATGCGGCCCACGCCTGAGGCGTGACAGGCCCACAATCTGGGACAGATGCGATTTTTCCGCTTGCGCCCGATACCCCGATTGCCTAAAGACCCGAACACAGTTTGTGTCCCGTTCGTCTATCGGTTAGGACGCCAGGTTTTCAACCTGGAAAGAGGGGTTCGATTCCCCTACGGGATGCCATCTGCATCTTTCCACAGCTGTAAAACTGGAATGCGCCGCGCAGGTGTGTGACCTGTATTGTACAGACCCACGCTGCCGTGGTCGGAAAGACTGGATGCACATCCTCGGATCAAAGCAACCACCCTGCGGCGGTTTCCTTGTCAGTTTGAACGTGCCAGCGCTGCGCCAGAGCCTGCCTTCTTTCGGGTCCACAAAACAGGAAGCAGCAGCGCAACGGCTGCGGCCAGGAACAGAACTTCGACCATGAAAACAAAGGTGTAAGGCGTTTGGGCCGTGACACCCGCCGCTCCGTTCCAACCCACGATGATGTCGCGCACGATGCCGGCGCTTGCGACGCCGATACCGGCGGCAGTGGCCTGCACCGCGCCCCAGGACCCAAGAGCCAGACCAATCCTGTCGCGCGGGGCGTGACGGATCGCGCCAGTCAGTGTCGCATGGCCAAACAGTCCGGCCCCTACACCCGTGGCAAGCGTGCCCAGCAGAAACAGCGGGATGCCCGCCCCTTGGGATGAGGCGATGATGGCAAGGAACCCGGGGATTCCGGTTGCCGCCCCAATCAGCGCATAGCGCTCGGGTGCCGCGCCCTGCCCGAGGGCACGTGCGGCCAGACCAAAGCCAATCAGAGTACCGGCGGCCAAAAGCGCTGTCAGTTTTGTTGTGCTGGCAACAGACAGGCCAAGGGCCTGCCCCCCATAGGGTTCCAGCAACACATCCGCCATGCCAAAGCCAAACGTGCCCACCGCGATCACGACAAGCAGGCGCATCATGCCGGGTGTGCGCATCAGCGCACCCATCGCGTCACGGAAGGCAACCGGAGCGGCACCTTTCATCGCTTGCGCGCGGGCGCGGTCTCGCGGCTCTTGTTGCCACAGCGCGATCAGGTTGAGTGTCACGGTCACCACGGCGGCGCCCTGAATCACCTGAATCAGGCGGCCCGGCGTATAATTTTCAAGCAATGCGCCAAAAACCAGCGCACTGACGACCATTCCGACCAGCAGCATCACATACATGAGGCCAACGACCTTGGGTTGGTCCTCGGTCGGTACGAGGTCAGTCGCCAGCGCAAGACCAACGGTCTGGACCATATGCACCCCCGCCCCCACAAGCAGAAATGACAACGCGGCAGAGCCAAATCCAAGCCAGCGCGGGGCATCAACCGCTTCGGCGTATCCCGACAGCACGAGCAGTGCGAAGGGCATGATCGCAAAGCCGCCAAACTGAAGCAGAGTGCCTTTCCAGATATAGGGCAAGCGGCGCATGCCGAGGGCCGAAACATGGGTGTCCGACTTGAACCCGATCAGGGTGCGCAAGGGGGCAAACAACAGTGGCAGCGCCAGCATCACCGCAACAAGGGTCGCCGGTACGGAAAGTTCAACGATCATCACCCGATTGAGCGTGCCAACGAGAAGCACGAGGGCCATGCCGACAGTCACCTGAAAAAGGGACAAACGCAGCAGGCGGGACAAGGGGAGATCTGGCGTGGCGACATCGGCAAAGGGCAGATAGCGGGGGGCCAGGGCCACCAGCTTGCGGGTTGCGAAGGTACGATAGTCGAACATCGTCTGAATGCGCCACAAGGGAGTCGTCTCCGCGCAGGACTGCGCGGGGACGAGATATCTAAAAATTCAGCCCGCAGACACGGGGCAGCGGGCTGAAAATGTCTATTGCGTTATCGCCGCGTGCAACTCTGGCGGCTGCAGGATCGCCTTGACCGGCGTGCCGTCCTCCAGAATGATCGTCACTTCGCGTGACCCGTCCGTCGCAGGAACCACATAAGATGCCTTCGCCACACCGGTGTCCGCATCAGGGATCAGCGCCGCGGATGCATCTCCTGCACCCAGCTCCTGTCCGGACAGGAAGTCAGACACCCAGCTGGTGTTGCTGAGCACTGCCACATGCACGGCAAAAGAGCCGACTGCGACCGCGCTGAGAAAGAGGGGTACACCCACTGTTGGCTTTACGACCAACCACATTTTCGCATTGTTCATCTCATTGCCTCCTTATCCGAGCCAAGGGGTCGATGATGCGACCAGAATATGCGCCAGCAGGGCAATCGCGCCAAAAACGCGTGTCCCGTCAATGAGGTAGCTATGCACCTCTTCTGCTTCTTCGAGCGTCAGGCCGGTTGGCCAGACTTTGTCTTCACTTATCGCCACGTTCATTCCTCCGTGTGTTAAAGCCGGGGTCGGCGAAACGGACCATTTCGTGCCTTGGCCGCCGCACCTATAAACGCACACTGTAATCCCCACTCTGTCAGCATTATCTGACATATTCAAGTGTAAATCCCAATTTACATTTGCAAGATGTTGCCAGTTGTTTCGGGGTGCCCCGGGTCCAAAAGCAGGCTGGAGCGCCAAAAAAGGGCCCATGTTATGCGTTAAAGCGCAAAAAGCGCGCCCTCACACCTGATTAAATTTCGGGCACCTTCGTAGAGTCACCGCCCATGCAGCACGCAAACCAGTCCACGTGTACGAATCCCGACAGGCGCGTGCCCACCATCCAAACCGATTCTCTGGGCGATCCGAAGGACGGGAAAGCCCGGCACGTCTACCTTTGAGCCGCAATCTCGGGAACCGCGGGATCATCCGCGCAGTCCACCCGCTTTCGCAATGACGGGTCATACACCGTTTGACGCCCGCGGCCCCTGTCCTTGGACGCGTATAGGGCAACATCCGCATCATCCATGATCTCGGCAACGGTCTTGGAGGCTTCGGGGTCGTAAATCGCAATGCCGATACTGCCCGATATCCGGCACACGTCACCCTGGTACGGCATCGGGCGGGACAACTGATCAATGATGCGTTGGCCAATGGCCTCAAGCACGTCCTGTGCATTTGCAAACGGCAGGATAATGACAAACTCATCACCCCCCACGCGGGCGACGGTGTCGCAGTCACGGGTTTCCTCGACCATGATCCGGGCCACGTTTTGCAAGACAAAGTCGCCCGCAGCATGGCCAAACGTATCGTTCACGGCCTTGAACCAATCCAGGTCGACCTGCATCAGGCCAAAGCGTGTGCCCCATTCAACATGGCGGGCCAGAACGTGATCCATCGCGCGGCGGTTTTTGAGCCCGGTGAGCGTGTCGGTAAATGCCTGTTCTTCGGCTGCGATCATAGCGCCCTGCAAACGCAGGTTCAATTTGCGCGATGCATCCATGGCGGCCGACTTCGCCTCGACAAGATACAGCATTTCGATGGCCAGATCGGTGGCCGCGAAATCCGCGCTCGTCAGGGCAAAGTCAGTGACTGCATCGACAATTGAAATCCCGAAGGACAGGTTCAGGATGCTGTGCCCGGCCAGCGGGGCAGGCATCAGCACGCCCTTGATCTCCGTGCGTGGCTCTGACCGCAGCTGCAGGTGCAGCTTGGTGCCGGCGTTTTCGCGTAAATCTTTGATTTTATTGATGGCGCGAGGGCGCTTGAGGTCAAAGACCTCAAGGAACGCCTGACCGACAAGCGGCGCCTCGGGGTGCAGTTTCTGCGCTGTTGGGCCGGCATGGACAATCAGCCCGGTGTCCGACAGAACCAGATGCATCGGGCACAGGCCATCCAGTGTCCGGGAAAGTTGGTCAAGTTCGTTCATAAGGCACGCGCGCCCAATTCAAATGAGCGTCCCTCGGCAAATTCTGTTTCGATCAATGTCACCGAAATCGTTTCTATCCCGTCACCTGACCCGGCATGTTCCAAAAGGGCCAAAACGCCGTAATCATCAGCCATGGCGCGCAAGACGCCCATCATAACATGCCCATAGCCTGCAATCGCACTTTGGCACACAAGGCTGAACTGCCCGGGCGCGAGGTCCTGCAATTCCAGCCCCGGCAGATTCAGATCTGACACCGCCAAACGCGCCCTGTCCGGAAGGTCATCCAGAGAGTGCAGGAATTCGACAAAGTCAAAGCCGCCAAACCGCAACAGCCGCCGCAACGCTTCGACATTGGGATGCGACACAAGATACGTTCCAATGTCTTCCATGACCTCGTTCCGGTCACGTTTGAGGACATGGCTGACCGCCTCCAGAAGTTTCGGCGTGACCTCGTCATCATAGATCAGCATCGATTCGAACTCGACAAAACCCAGATCGGCGTGACGCGCAGCCTCAACCCATTTATCCGAGCCGTAGCTGTCCACGACAAAGCACTGAATCGCCCTATTAATTAAGCCATGCATGACGGTTGCGTCCCAATTCCACGTCAGCACATTTGCCCAACAGGGCTAAACAATCTTCTAACAGATCGAGTTTTAGCTAGTTTCCCGTCCCGCCCGCGCGCGCGTCAGAAATCGGTCGGCGCACCCCCTTCGGATTTGCGGCGCGCCACGAATTCGGCGAGTTCTTCTCGGATTTCGACGTCCATTTTCGGCGCTTCGAAATTGGCAATGATGTTCTTGAACATCGCGTGCGCCCGCTCCTGGGTCCAGACGCCACCGGCGGCCTCCCATCCCTCAAAGTTCTTCCAGTCGCTCAGGAAAGGCTGGTAAAAGGCCGTCGCATACCGATCCTGCGTGTGCTGGATGCCAAAGAAGTGCCCGTCATTGCCAACGGATTTGACAGCATCAAGCGCAATGTCGTCAGGGCCGGTCGCCGTCAGAGACGGGTCCATATACCGCTGGATTTGCTGTAAAACCTCGCAATCCATTATGAATTTCTCCGGACTCGCGATCAGTCCGCCTTCGAGCCAACCTGCTGCGTGATAGACCATGTTGGTTCCCGACTGCACCGCCGCCCACAGGCTGTTGGATGTCTCCCACATGGCCTGCCCGTCCGGCACATTGGCCGCACAGACGCCGGATGACCGCATGGGCAAACCGTAAAACCGCGCCAGTTGCCCTGTCATCTGCGTGGCGCGCATGTATTCGGGCGTGCCAAAGGCCGGGGCGCCGGACTTCATGTCCACGTTGGACGTGAACGTTCCGATGGCGCAGGGGGTGCCGGGGCGGACGTACTGGAACAACGCGATGGCGCACAATGCCTCGGCTATCGACTGGGCGACCGCGCCCGCCATGGTAACCGGTGCCATGGCCCCTGCCAACGTGAACGGCGTCACCACGACCGCCTGCCCCTTGCGCACCAGACGCAGGCAGCCATCAATCATGGGGTGGTCATGCTTGAGCGGCGAGGTTGAATTGATATTGGTGTACATGCGCGGCGTGGCCTCGAACTCTTCGTCCGTGAGGCCGCCGGCGATGCGCACCATCTCCATCACATCCTCGACCCGCTCCTTGCCAAGGGAGTAGGCGTGCATGACCTTGTCCGTCAGCGTCAGCTTGTCAAAGACGACATCCAGATGGCGGATCGAGGCGTGGATATCGACGGGTTCCACGGGGTACCCGCCTGCAAAGTGGATACAGTTGAAATACTGGGTCAACCTGAGCAGGTTGGCGCACATCTCGCGCGTGCCGGGGACCTTGGTGCCCAATTCCATGTCCCAGTAATTGGGGGGCGAGGAGACGTTGCCAAAGTTGATGTGCCGTCCCCCGATGGTGATCTTGCGGTCCAGATTGCGCGGCGTCAGCGTGAACTCCGACGGGGCCTTGCCCACCATCTCCATCACGAATTCACGGTCCATGCGGACGATGTCGCCATCAATCCGACAGCCCGCTTCGCGCAGAATGCCCAGCGCTTCGTCATTGAGGAACTGGATTCCGATTTCCTCGAGGATACGCATGGCCCCGTCATGGATCGCCTCAACCCCCTCAGGGCGCAAAGGTTCCACCGGCGGGTCGATCATGACCGGCGGATTCCACGGCATCTGTTCGATCACAGCGCCACCGCGTCGCGCCGCCGCTCCTGCCCGTCCGCCGCCACGGGTTTTGCGTCTGGTGTCGGTGTCGGCCATGGATCATCCCCTTTGATGCAGTTCGCCTCCTAAGACACAGCAGGCAAAGCGCCACAACATTGCCGTTTGCGACGATGCGTGTCGTTTTTAAGGGCGGGGATGCCTATCGAAGCGGGACGGACCGGATCTGATCGAGCCAGTCCGGGATATGACCGATATCGGGCAGAACAACCTCGGCATGCGGCGTCAGATCATCCGCCGTGGCCATCCCCGTCAGAACCGCGACGCAGCGCATGCCGGCCGCGCGGCCCGCGTGCAGATCATGCAGGCTATCCCCCACCATAAGGACGGATGCAGGGGACAGGCCCGTTGCTGCGCAAAAGGCCAGCAACTGGCCCGGCGCGGGCTTGCCCCCATGGCCACTGTCAAACCCGGCCACGAAATCGAACAGGGCGGTTACACCGGCCGCATCCAGATGCGACCGTGCGGGCGCTTCGGCGTCATTCGTCGCCACGCCAAGGGTCAATCCACGCGCGCGCAACCCGCTCAGAAAGGGCACAAGCGGAACAGCTTCGGCCTGCGGCGCGGCGCCGGCTTCGGTGTTCAGCATCGTCAGCAACTGAGCGGTGGTCAGGTCCGGCAAATGTGGCGACAGGGCTGCGGCAACTTCGCCAGCGGTGCCTGCAATCACGATCGAGTCGCGCGCAAATGTCCGGCTGTCCAGATCAAAACCAATGGCAGCACCCAAGGTGCGGGCGCGATCCAGATCACCATTGCACACGCGCAGCAGAAAGGCCGCCGCCCAGGCCTCCCACGTGGTGGCAAAATCAAACAGGGTGCCATCCTTGTCAAAGATAATGCCGTCTATCTGGGGTGCGGGCACGCTCACGTCCAATGCACCTGATCCCCGCCAGGAAGCATCATGCGGGCGTCCATCGGTTGATCATAGGCGAGGTTGGCAGAGTCGCAAAACGCTCTGACCCAGTTGTCGTCCATCATGACAAAGTCCAAAAGCGCCCCTAGAAAGCCGGGATCCGTGGCCCCTGCGCGCACATCGGCCTCGCTCGCGCCGGTTGCGCCCAGAAACACCGGCAACAACTCCTCGTTGCCAGCCATCCAGGCCAGAGCCTTCAGCCCCACAACTTCGGCGGATTCTTGCGACATTGCCACGACAAACAGACCTTCTCTCGGCTTTGGAAACTCTTTGTTAACCTAAACGAACAAATAACAAATGCACAGAACTAGAAACGAAATGGACACGGCTCATGCACGGTAAGATCCTGGTCATAGATGCCATCGCAACCAACCGCATCATGTTGCGTGTCAAACTGGAGGCAAGTCATTACGAAATGATGCAGGCCGACAGCATCGCGGCGGCGATGGCTGCGGTTGCGGCTTGTGCACCCGATTTGATCCTGTGTGCGGATATGTTGCCGGACGGGAATCCACTGCGCCTTCTTGCACGGCTGCGCAAAGCGGGTCTGAAAGGCAAGGTGCCCGTGATCGTGATGGCCGCACCGGGGGCGCCGCTGGACCGCCAGCGCCTGTTTGGCGCGGGTGTCGAGGACATTCTGGACCGCCCCATTGACGACGTGCTGTTGCTGGCACGCACACGCAGCGTGCTGCGCACCTATGCTTCGGCCAGCGAATGGACGCTCAGGGACGGCACATCGCGGGCACTCGGTTTTGCCGAACCATCTGCCGAGTTTGGTCCGCGCCAACAGGTCTGCATCCTCGCCGAGCCTGCCCTTCACATGGATGAATTGCGTGATGACCTTGCGCCCTTGATGTCGGCGCGTGTCACAGCGTGTACGCCGCTTGAGGGCATGCACTGTGACGCGGACGGTCTGCCGGACGCTTTTGTCTTGCCCGTCGGACGCGACAATGCCGGGGACATGCTGAGCCTGCTGGCCACCTTGCGCAGCCACGCAACCACACGTCACAGTGCAATCGTCATCCTCCAGATGGACAACGATGCGCGCCTTGGCGCCCAGATGCTGGACATGGGGGCAAATGACCTGATGGCCTTTGACCGCGCCCCCGGTGAATTGGCCGCGCGGCTCGAAACGTTGATGGCGCGCAAGCGGATGTCGGATGCGCTGCGCGACACAGTGCGTTCAGGGGTCGAAGCGGCCGTTATTGATCCGCTGACCGGCCTGCACAACCGCCGCTACGCGATGCCTCACCTGGCGCGGATTGCGGATCGGGCGGCAAAATCCAGAAAGCCGTTCGCGGTGATGGTGGCCGACATGGACCACTTCAAACAGATCAATGACACCTATGGGCACGCCGCTGGCGACGCCGTTCTGACCGAAACCGCGCGGCGGCTGCGCGAAAACCTGCGCAGCTTCGACCTCGTGGCCCGGATCGGGGGCGAAGAGTTCCTGATCGTGATGCCGGGTGCGGGTCTTGGCAACGCACGCAAAGCCGCCCAGCGCCTGTGCCGCCTGATCCGCGAAACGCCCTTCGAGATGCCCGGCCTTGACACAAAGGCTCTCACTGCGACGATTTCCATCGGGCTGACGGTCTGCGATCCGGACCTCAAAACCACGCATACGCTCCCGTTGACGGCCGAAGCCTTGCTGGATCGGGCGGACAAGGCGCTTTACGGTGCCAAGGCCGAAGGACGGGATCGGGTCACGCTGCTGCGCCCGGCAGCATGACGTCCGCGCACAGCCATGCGCCAGCGCACGGCTCCAGACGGCGCTCAAACCTGTGCTGGCCGTGTCCTTTGTTCAAACCTTCGCCAATAAAGCCTCAGTTCTTGCCCGTCTTGGGACGGCCATTCCTGTTCAGCGCCTCTTGCATCCGCTCGGAATAGGCCGCGCGCTCTTCATCGCTCAGGCTGGACACTGCCTCCAGCCACGCCGCTTGCGCCACCGCCTGCACACGGGACACGCCGTCACCCTGACGGACCAACACCGCCTCAACGGCGGCGGCGTCAAAAGGGGTCACTTTCAGCGCCTTTATCATATCGCGGTATTCTTCGCGGCGGGCGCGTCTGTCGGGCAGACTGTCATCATTGCGCACGGCCCCGAACACGTCACGGCGCAGATCGCGCGGCAGGGCCAGAACATACGGCATCGCATAGCCCATCGCCGGCGCGCGCCCGGCCAGCGGCCCACCGCGCAGGATGAACCCGGCCACAAGGCCCGCGATACACAGGTTGACAGCCAGGGAAAGGGCAAGGACGATCTTGACCCAAAGCGGGCAGCGTCTGGTTTTGGTCTCTGCGTCCATGATCAGCCTTCTTCCATGTCCCAGCCGAAGGCATCAAGGCTGCCGGGGCTGTCGTAATAAGTCTCGTAAGTCATCGTCCAGGGGGTGGTGACACCCACGCTGTCAAGGCCACCAAGGCCGACAACAAATCCGGTGGCCGCAGCCGCAACAAGACCACCCACCGCCGTCCAACCGCCAATGCCCTCGACAACCTGGCGCCACCACGGGACAGGTGCCGCGCGCCCACCCGGCGCGGGCATCATCCCGTAAGCGTCCTGCATGACACGCGCCATCAAGTCGTCCGGCGCGTCCGGCACAGGCGTGCGGGCCAGGTCATCCAGTCTCCCATCGATCCAGGCGTCGTCCTTGTGATTTGGGGCCTTGGTCATGTCCTTCATCCTTCTTCGTATCCAAGGGCAGCCGCCTGCCCTTTGAGTGCCGCCGCAAGGGCGCGCTTGCCACGGGCCGTCAGACTTTCGACCGCTTCGGTGCTGATGCCAAGGGCTTCGGCGATGTCGGGGTTTGCAGCCCCGTCAAAATGGCGCATCGTCACGGCAATCCGCTGACGCTCCGGCAAAGCAGCAAGGGCAATGCGCAAAGCATCCCGGCGGGCCTCGTCCTGCATCCGCACTTCCGCCGACGGGGTCGGGTCTTCGGGCTCGGCCACCGCATCCAGAGGCATCACGCCGCGCCCGCGCTTGCGCAGACGATCAGTGCACAGGTTGGCGACCACCCG
>JBCBDZ010000118.1:0-10295 GCA_038529225.1 Pseudomonadota bacterium
CAGCCATACCGAACCGATGGACATCGGTATCTACGCCAACCCGGACTACTATTTCCAATACGAGAATCCGGCGTTTCAGGAGTTGATGAGCACGCTCAATGCGACCACGGACCCGGAGGCACGCAACAGGCTGATGGCTGAAGCACAACAGATCATCGCGGGCGATGCGGTGAACGGTTACCTGTTTCAACTGGCCCAACTCTCCGTTGCCAAGGCCGAGGTTCAGGGCTTGTGGACCAATGCTCCGACTCAAGCCACCGACCTTACAGGTGTCAGCTGGTCTGAATGAGCAGCGCGGGGCGCACCAACAGGTGCGCCTTACGTTTCTGTGCCCTTGCAGGAGTGTTTGATGAAGATTTTTGCCGCAGGGACGCGCCCGTCAACGCGTGCCAACCCCGACTATTTTACCGGCACGGTCTGGCAGGATCCGATCATCTCGGCAGAGGCCCCTGCACGGCTGCTTGCGCTTTGCGTATTTTTCGAACCCTGTGCGCGCACAGCCTGGCACACGCATCCCTATGGGCAAACTCTGCATGTGACACACGGGGCCGGGCTGGTCTGTCTGCGGGATGAAGCGCCCCGCGTCATTCGGGCAGGAGATACCGTATGGATCCCGCCAGATGCGGAACACTGGCATGGCGCCGGGCCCGAGACGATGATGACCCATATCGCAATGCAGGAAATGCAGGATGGATCGGCGGCCACCTGGTTGGAGCACGTCAGTGATGCCGATTACGGATTGGACCCGGTTTAGAGGCTGAGCCCCAGGCGCTTTGCGCCTCCCCCGGAGTTGACCCGGCAAGATGACGGTGTGGATCAAAGGCCTTTGACCATTGTCCGCACGTCGTCCCGGATCGGGCCGTGCCGGGGCGCATCGGCGAGCGTCGTGAACCAGTGGTCCGGCGGGTTTCTGCCCCGGCGGTTGCCCTCAAAGCGAAGCGCGCGCAGCGTGTCTTCGACCCTTGGAGGGACCCGGTCGGGCACGTCGAACCCATTCAAAGTGGCCCAAACCCCCGTCCACAGACGCCCCACGGACCATGGGTTGTACCCGCCGCCACCGAGAACCAGAAGGCGTGGCGCGATGCCCATGAGGCTGCCCACGATGGCCCAATGGGCTTGATTGGACAGCGATAAATGGGCCTGAGGGTCTTCTTCCACCCCGTCTGCGCCACATTGCAACACGATGGCATCCGGGCGGAAGGCGGTGGTGCGTGGCAGGATCACGTCATCCCGGATGAGCGCCATTTCATCATCGTTGAGACCCCTTGGCACGGGCAGGTTGATCAGGGTGTCTGTTGCGCCAAAGGGGCCAGTGCGCGGCCAGAGTCCCTCCTCGTGCACTGAAATCATCAGAACATCCGGGTCTGTGCCGAATGCATGCTCCACCCCATCCGGGTGATGTGCATCAATGTCGATGTAAACGATCCGCCTGGCCCCATTGCGGCGCAAAGACAGGATGGCGAGTACCGGGTCATTGAGGTAGCAAAATCCCCCTGCCCTGTCCGGCATGCCGTGATGCGTTCCGCCTGCCGGATGATACACGATACCGCCCTTAGCAAGCAGCTCTCCTGCCAGCAAAGAGCCACCCGCAGCCGTTGCAGGGCGGCGGTACATTTCGGGGAACACCGGGTTGTTCGGCGTGCCAAGTGCATGGCGTTTTCGCACGGCATCGCTGACCGCTTGCGCTTTTTCGGCAGCGTGCAGGGCGGCGACGTATTCAGGCGTGTGCCAGATCGTCAGCGCGTTGGGTTTGACCCGTGGGCTTGGTACAAAAACCTCGGGTGGCAACCAACCCATGGCCCGGGCAAGGTCCATCACGGTCGACACGCGCGGCACCCGCAGCGGATGCCAGCCGCCATAGCTTGAGCCGCGATAAATCTCGGAACCGATGAAAAGGGGCCTGTTCATAGCCCCTTACATAGATGGTTTCCGACCCGTGACGACAGGTCATGCGGCCGTGGCGCCCATGGTTTCGGCTTGTGCGAGCCAGCGGTCAATCTTGGTTGCGTCGGCCAATTTGACGGACCCCATCTGAACGACCTTTCGCGGCTTGATCCCGGTGAATTTCATCACCTGATTGCGCATGACACGGCGGCCCGGGCTGCGATAAATCAACGTGTCGATCCACCCCGGTGTGTCCGATGTTATGATCGCGTCTCCCGTGCGGCCTGTCAGCAGCTTGTCCCATGCGACGCCCTTTGCCTTGTACTTGTAGGCAAAGCCAGACAGCAGACCGGCATCCAGAACGGCTTTGGCTTTGCTGGGCATCGCGCCCCACCAGTATGGATGCACGATCATGACGTGATTGGCCCAGCGAATATTGTCCTGCCATTCAGCCAGATCAGGCGTCAGTTCTCTGCGTTTGTCATAGCCATCAAAGTCCTGATCAACCTCCATATCAGCAAGCGCCATGATGCGGACTTCGGCGCCATTTGCCTCGGCCCCTTTGGCGTAGCGCGCAGCCAGTGCTGCGTTCAATGAGTTTTGTTTCGGGTGTGCCACCCAGATGAAGATGCGTTTGCTCATGGGTCGTTCCTTTCCTCGGCGTTGCTTGACACTGTGTCAATTGACAGCCTGTCAAGTAGGGGTTACTTTACATCATGTCAAGTACTTCTCCAGAGACCCCGACCAGAATTTTGCAGGCAACGCTCGCGCTGCTGGAACAGCCCGATGCAAAGCTGCCAACCATGTCCGATATCGCGCGGGCCTCGGGCGTCAGCCGGCAAGCCGTCTATTTGCATTATCCAAGCCGGACTGACGTATTGGTGGCCGCGACCCGATATCAGGATCAAAGCAATGATGTGAACGCAGCCCTTGCCCCAAGCCGTTCGGCACGTTCCGGCACCGAACGGCTGGACGCTTTTGTAACGGCGTGGGGCAACTACATCCCTAAAATCTACGGTGTGGCCCGTGCAATCCTTGCGGTGGTGGATACGGACGCGGAAGCCGCCGCAGCATGGAACACCCGCATGGCCGACATGCGCGAAGGATGTGCCGCCGCGGTGCAGGCCCTTGTCGATGACGGCACATTGCCCGTGCAGACCGACCCCGAACAGGCCACTGACCTGCTTTGGACCCTTTTGTCCGTGCGCACCTGGGAAAACCTGACCCAGACCTGCGGTTGGGATCAGGCGTGTTATTTGGATACCGTCCGCGGTTTGGCATTGGCCGCACTGGCGCAGGACACTGGCGCGCTGACCGACGTGCTTGCGCACTCCAAAGACCGCGCCTAACGTCAGCGTTGATGCTGCGCTATGCCCTGAAACGCCTGCTCTCTTTGCTGATCAGCCTCGCGATTGCGTCGTTGGTGATCTTTACTGTGATCGAAGTGGCACCGGGCGATCCGGCATCGTTCATGCTCGGGATCAACGCGCAAGAAGACACGCTCGCGGCGTTGCGCGCGGAATTGGGCCTCGATCAGACCAAGGTACAGCGCTACTTTGCCTGGGTGGGGGGAATGGTACAGGGCGACTTTGGCACGTCCTATCAATACCGGACCCCTGTTGCCGAGATGATCGGTGATCGACTTTGGGTATCGCTACCGCTGGCGCTTTATGCACTGGTCCTGTCAACCGCGATCGCTTTTCCGGCGGGTATCTACGCTGCCTCGCGTCGGGGCAAGGCCGGAGACATTGGGGTGATGGGCGCAACGCAGATTGGCGTTGCGATTCCCAATTTCTGGTTTGCGATGATGCTGGTGCTCGTCTTTGCGATCAATCTGCGCTGGTTCAGCGCGGGGGGCTTTGCGGGCTGGGATGAAGGTGCGTTTGCAGCACTCAAATCCCTGACACTGCCGGCCATTGCGCTCGCCCTGCCTCAGGCGGCGATCCTGGCACGTGTGATGCGCTCGGCCCTACTGGATGTGCTGGGTGAGGATTTCATGCGCACGGCACGGGCCAAGGGTCTGAGCCGTGGTCAGGCCCTGCGCCGACACGGGCTGCGCAACGCAATGATCCCTGTGTTGACGATCCTTGGTTTGCAGTTCTCCTTCCTGCTTGCCGGCGGAATCATCATCGAACAGGTGTTTTACCTACCGGGTTTGGGGCGACTTATTTTCCAAAGCATCTCGGCGCGCGACCTGATCGTGGTTGAAAGCGTGACGATGCTGCTGGTTTTTGCAGTGATCGTCGTGAATTTCGCCGTTGATCTGGCCTATGCGGCCGTCGACCCACGGCTGCGGGCGCGCACGTGATCCGGGCTTTGATCCTTGGCGGGTCATTGTCGGCCTTGATGGTGCTGGCAGCGCTTGTGTCCTTTGTCTGGACGCCGTTTGATCACACGGCCATGGATATTCCGGGCAAGTTGCAGGCCCCGAACGCTGTGCACTGGTTCGGCACGGATCATTTCGGACGGGACATGTTTTCGATGATCATGGTCGGCGCGCGCACTTCGATCGCTGTTGCTGTCGTCGCCGTTGGCATCGGGATCGGGCTTGGCGTGCCTTTGGGCCTTTGGGCGGCAGCCCGGCAGGGCGGCTGGGCAGACGAAGTAATCATGCGCGGCAATGATCTGATCTTTGCCTTTCCGAGCCTTGTCATTGCCATCCTGATCACCGCCATCTTTGGCGCCGGGGCGATCAACGCCATCATCGCGATTGGTATTTTCAATATCCCCGTCTTTGCCCGTGTGACCCGCGGCGGTGCCCTGCCCCTATGGGCGCGCGAGTTCATTATGGCGGCACGCGTGGCCGGTAAGGGACCGGCACGGATCAGCGTCGAACACATTCTGCCCAACATCGCCAACCTGCTGATAGTTCAGGCGACCATCCAATTCTCCCTCGGCATTCTGGCCGAGGCGGCATTGTCCTATGTCGGTCTTGGCGCGCAACCCCCCACCCCAAGCTGGGGGCGGATGCTGGCAGACGCTCAAACGCTGGTCAGTATCGCGCCGCATATGGCCTTGGTGCCCGGTTTTGCCATCATAGTGACTGTCTTGGGGCTGAACCTGCTGGGCGACGGTCTGCGCGATGCGCTTGATCCACGGCTGCGGGTGGCGCGCGTATGAGCTTGCTTGATATCCAGAACCTGTCGCTGTCGATACACGACACTCCGATCCTGAAAGACGTATCGTTGCAGGTCGCGCCGGGCGAAGTTGTTGCCATTACCGGCGAGAGCGGGTCAGGCAAATCAATGACGGCGCTGGCGATCATGCAACTGCTTCCGGAGGGAAGCAAGACGACCGGCAGTGTCGATTTTGACGGTGAGGACGTTACGCGATCAAGCGAGACGCGATTGTGCGCCCTGCGGGGCAACACCATCGGCATGGTCTTCCAAGAGCCCATGACAGCCCTGAATCCCGTCCAGACCATCGGTGCCCAAGTGAGCGAAACAGTGCAATTGCACCGCCCCGATCTGGACGCTGAGACCCGCACGCAAGAGGTTTTGAATCGCGTCGGACTGTCCGACCTATCACCCCACCGCTACGCCCATGAACTGTCTGGCGGACAACGCCAGCGCGTTGTCATTGCCATGGCAATTGGCTGTGGACCAAAGCTTCTGATCGCGGACGAGCCAACGACCGCACTGGATGTGACCACCCAGGCCCAGATCCTTGACCTGCTGGTGCAACTGGCCCGTGAAGACGGGATGGGCCTGCTCATGATCACCCACGATCTGGCTGTTGTGGCAAACATGGCCCACCGCATCGTCATCATGCAAAACGGAGCCGTGGTCGAGGCGGGGGACACCCCCGCCTTACTGGAGGCTCCAAAACACGCTTATACCAAGGCGCTCTTTGCCGCTTCGGCCCATCAAGCAGTCCTCCCGGATCAGACAGCACAGCAACCACTGCTCCAGGTGCGCAACGTGGTGCGTGACTACACCCTGCCCCGCACCCGGCTGTTTGCTGCACCGGGCACGCACCGCGCAGTTGATGATGTCAGCTTTGACATCCCGCGCGGGGGAAGGGTTGGGCTGGTGGGGGAGTCGGGTTGCGGCAAGTCAACGCTGACACGCGCCATTCTGGGGCTGGAGCCAGTGCAGGCAGGTGAAATCCTGTTGGATGACCAACCGGTGTTTGCGCGCGGTGCGCCCAATCTTGCCGTGCGGCGCAAGATGCAGGTGGTGTTTCAGGACCCTTATGGCAGCTTCAATCCCCGCCACCGCGTAGCCCGTCTGATCACCGAACCCTTTCATCTGCTGGAAACACCGCCAACAGATCGCGCCGAGCGGATTGCAGAAGCCCTGAGTGCCGTGGGTCTGTCACCAGATGATGCCCAAAAGTACCCCCATCAGTTCTCAGGCGGACAACGCCAACGCCTCGCCATCGCACGGGCATTGATCATTCGCCCCGAATTGATCGTGTTTGACGAGGCGGTGAGTGCGCTCGATGTGTCGGTGCGCGCACAGATCCTCGACCTGATTGCAGATCTTTGTGAGCAGTACGATCTGACATACCTGTTCATTTCACATGATCTGAGCGTGGTGCGCGGGATCACGGATCAGGTGATGGTGATGCAGAACGGCAAAATCGTGGAACAGGGGGAAACAAGCGATGTCTTTGATGCGCCCAAACACCCTTACACCCGGTCATTGCTTGAGGCGGCGCCGAAGCTGCCAAGAACCGGGACATGACGGTGGACGTAGCGCTGACCCCGGCGCACCGCCGCGACACTGAATGGCTTTATGCGGTTTCGACGGCCTATTTCCGCGAACTCCTCCCGGATCGGCCCGGACCACCCGTGAATGAGATCACGCACTGGTTTGACGATTCGGAGTGTTCCGTACTCGTCATTACTGCCAACACGCAGCATGCAGGTTTTGCCCTGGTTGACCGAACGAAGGACCATCACGAACTGGCAGAGTTCTGCGTCCTGCCCGACTGGCGCAATGCGGGTATCGGAACCAAAGCGGCGACGTTTTGTTTCGAAAGATTTCCGGGGCCGTGGTCCCTTGGAGTGGCCTCGGCACGACCGGGCACGGCGCGCTTCTGGGATCGGCTTTTGCCCACCCTGCCCGACATTGAAGGGCTTGCGCGCGGCCCCGCTCTGACCCCTTATCAATCCCACAGCTATACGTTCACGTTCCGAGACACTTCATGACAAACGCCATCTGGTTCGACCCATCCCTCATGTTGATCGGAGATTCGTGGCGTGCGGCGCCATCCACGCTGACGCTGGTCAATCCATCCGACGGCTCACCGCTGGCCAAGATCGCGGCAGGCCAGGCGAGCGATATTGACGACGCGGTACATGCCGCGCAGGCTGCGCGCGAGGGTGACTGGGGTCGCATGAGTGCGACCGAACGGGGCCGTATACTGACAGTGATCGGCCGTGCGGTCGTGGAACGCGTCGATGAACTGGCAGAGATCGAAGCACATGATGTTGGAAAACCTCTGAGCCAGGCCCGCGCGGATGCCTTGGCGCTGGCGCGTTACATGGAATTTTACGGTGGCGCGGCAGACAAGGTCATGGGGGAAACGATCCCCTACCTTGACGGCTACACAGTCTACACCTTGCGCGAACCTCATGGGGTTACAGGCCACATCGTCCCCTGGAATTATCCCATGCAGATCATAGGGCGCTCTGTCGGGGCCGCACTCGCCATGGGCAACGCCTGTGTTCTGAAACCCGCCGAAGAGGCGTGCCTGACTGCCCTCGCCTTTGCCCACATCGCACGGGACTCGGGTTTGCCAACAGGCGCGCTGAACGTCGTGCCGGGGCGCGGGCCAGAGGCAGGTGCGGCCCTCTCCGCACATCCCGGCGTGCAACACATCAGCTTTACCGGATCAGTGCGCACTGGCGCACTGGTGCAGCAGGCTGCAGGGGCCAATGTGGTTCCGGTCACGCTCGAATTGGGCGGTAAGTCTCCGCAGCTTGTGTTCGAGGATGCCGATTTGGACGCAGCGCTGCCATTCCTTGTGAATGCAGGCATACAGAATGCCGGTCAAACCTGTTCGGCCTCCTCACGTATCCTCGTTCAGCGGAGCGTTTACAAAGATGTGCGCGCGCGCATGGCAGAGGCCTATCGCAGCCTGACAGTTGGCCCTGCAATGGACGATCTGCGCGTAGGGCCCCTGATCTCGACCCGGCAAAAGCAGATCGTTGAGGGTTTTCTTGCAAAAGGTGCAGACCTGAACATCGCAGCGCAAGGTAAACTGCAAAACGCAACAGCCGCAGGCGCCTATGTCCTGCCGACCCTGTTTGATGATGTCGCGCCGGATCACGTTCTGGCGCGCGACGAGATCTTTGGACCTGTACAGGTACTGATCCCGTTTGACACAGAAGACGAGGCAATAGCCATCGCCAACAGCACCGACTACGGCCTTGTGGCCAGTATCTGGACGGACAATGGCGCACGCCAGATGCGACTCGCCAAACGGCTGCGTGCCGGGCAGGTGTTTATCAACAACTACGGCGCAGGCGGTGGTGTCGAACTGCCCTTTGGCGGTGTCGGCAAGTCGGGACATGGCCGGGAAAAAGGGTTCGAAGCGCTCTACGGTTTTTCCACACTCAAGACCGTGGCCGCGCACCATGGCTGATATCACAGCGCTGACATACCCGAAGGACAGCGCCCGCGTGCTTGATCTGTGCCGGTGCGCGAACGATTACGTGCGCCTTGAGACCGGTAAGGAGCCTGACAGCGATTACGTTCGACAAACCATGACAGATGTACCGCCAAACGTCTCATCCGATAATGTATGGAACTGGGGACATGGCGACGCAGACAGTGGGCTCGACGCGTTGGCGACATGCCTCAAAGGGTACTATGCACCGAACGACTGGTATATGGGTCTGTTGCTGGTCGCCAAAACAGCGCGCAACAAAGGCCTTGGGACACGAATGGCACAACACGTGATCAGTCACGCGCGCCGCGAGGCAGCCACTTGCCTGCGCATCGCAGTTTTGGACAGCAATCCACGTGCACGCAATTTCTGGCAAAGCCTGAACTTCATCCACGAAAAAACAACCACCGGTGGAGACGGGCAGTTGCGCCATGTCCACCGCCTACCATTTTGAAAAGGGCCACCCATGATCTTTCAAAACCGTTTCGCCAACCGCCATGCTGTCGTCACAGGAGGCGCCGCCGGTCTTGGCGAAGGGATCGCCGCACGGATCAATGCCGAAGGTGGTTCAGTCGAAGTCTGGGACGTCAACGCCGACGCATTGTCCACGATCACAAAGCACGCGACACGCCAGATCGACGTAACAGACGCAGATGCGGTCGCACAGGCCATGCAAGAGGCAAACCCGGACATCCTCGTGTGTTCTGCAGGGATTACCGGTCCCAACACGACCACATGGGATTACCCTGTTGCGGACTGGCTGGCGGTCCACAATCTGAACCTGAACGCCGTGTTTTACTGCTGCCGCGCCGCCGCACCCCTGATGAAAGCAAAAGGTTGGGGACGCATTGTCAACATCGCCTCAATCGCCGGTAAGGAGGGCAATCCAAACGCACCCGCCTATTCGGCGTCAAAGGCCGGGGTCATCGGCCTGACCAAGTCGCTAGGCAAGGAACTGGCAACCACAGGCGTCACCTGCAACGCCATCGCGCCCGCCGCCGTTCACACGGCCATTTTTGATCAAATGACCCAGGAGCACATTGATTTCATGCAATCGAAGATTCCCATGGGCCGCTTTGGAACAGTCGAGGAAATCGCGGCCATGGCCTGCTGGCTGGCCAGCGACGAGGCCAGCTTTTCCACCGGCTTCTGCTTTGATCAATCAGGGGGACGGGCAACAGCATAGGGCGCGCCTTGAAAAACGCGCCCATCTGGGAAAGCATGCGGACGACGGCCAAAGGAGAACGCAATGCAACTCAGCGGGAAAACCGCCCTTGTGACAGGGGCTGCAAGCGGGTTCGGAGCCGGCATCGCTCACGCCTTTTCGGCGGCAGGGGCCGCCGTCATGGTCGCCGACATAAATGCGGATGGTGCAAGGGACGCGGCCATGGACCTTGGCGGGCATAGCGTAGAGGTCGATGTTGCCGACGCAGCATCTGTTCAAGCCATGGCCAAGCACATACTGGACGCCTTCGGTCATCTCGACATCCTGGTGAACAATGCCGGGATCACCCACCTGCCCCAATCCATGGAGGACGTCAGCGAGGACGAGTTCGACAGGGTGTTTGCCGTCAACGCCAAGTCGGTCTACCTCAGTGCGCGCAGCTTTGTGCCCCACTTCAAGGAACGCAAGGCAGGCGTGATCCTCAACATCGCCTCAACGGCTGGAGTCTCCCCCCGACCAAATCTGAATTGGTACAACGCCTCCAAGGGATGGATGATCACCGCCACCAAGGCGATGGCTGTCGAACTTGCCCCTCATGGCATTCGGGTTCAGCGCGTTGACCCGAATG
>JBCBDZ010000119.1:0-10199 GCA_038529225.1 Pseudomonadota bacterium
CCCTCGGGAGTGCTACAGACGAGACGCGATTGCGCTTTGTATACGAGCATCTGACAGCAACTTCGAGGGTGATCGAACTGGTTGCAGTTGCCCCACCCTCAAGGTCAAAGACAAGCGCGGCCGTATCTTCCGTTTCGATTGGATTTACGAGCGTGCTCAGCCGCGCGGTGACTTGTTGAATGGGCGCCATGAAGCAAGACAGCAGATCATGCGCATGGATGGCATGGCCCAACACCGCGCCACCCTGTTCCCCCGCCCAGGTCCCGCGCCATGGAGTGGCGTAATAGTCCGCCCCTCGGTTCCAGTGCGTCTCAAGCGACGCCGCACGCGGGCGACCGGCCAGTCCGGCCGCCCGTAGCGCGTTGAGCTGACCAAAGGCCTGGCCAAACCGATATTGAAACACCGGAAATACCTGTTTGTCTGCCTTGCGCGCGGCGGCACCGATGGCATCGACCTGTGCCATTGACGTGGCCAGCGGCTTTTCGCATATCACATGTCTTCCGCTCTCAAGTGCGGCAATCGCGACCGGTGCGTGCATATGCGGCGGCAGACAAATGTCGATCACGTCGACATCAGCCTGCAATGCTGCGTCCAAATCCGTGAGGCCCACAATACTGTCGCCACACATGACGGCGCGCCGCTCTGCATCCTGATCAACCAAATGCGTCACCAAGAAGGAGTCCAATTCCTGATAGGCCGCGAGATGCTGTGCGCCGATACCACCGCCAAGAACAGCAACCTTGATCATGACACATCCGCCTCGGCAAGGCGCTGTGCCTCTAGGGCAAGCTCCATGACTTTGAAGCAGTGCGCCTGGCGCATGGCTGTCTCGGTCCGGTGGGCGATATCGTGGGCAAAGCGGTCAAAGTAGGGCAGCCCGGCCGCGCGCCCGTCGATGGTTTCGCAGCGGTCACCATTGACAAGGATCAGGCTGTCCGTGCCAGTGCGGCCTGCAACATCAACATACTTACGTAATTCGATATAGCCTTCAGTGCCAAGCAGGGTCAGTCGACCATCCCCCCAATTCGGCAGCGCGTCTGGCGTATACCAGTCCACGCGAATGTAACCCGAAGCCAGAGGCGAACGCAGCGCGACCTCCCCAAAATCCTGAAGACCCAGATCGTTCGGATTGGCGTGATTGGCAACATGTGCCATGGTTATTTCCGCACTGTCCGAGCCAGTGAAGTAAAGAAACTGGTCGATCTGATGTGATGCAATGTCTACAAGTACGCCACCGTATCTTTCTCGCTCGAAAAACCACTCTGGGCGCGTTGCGCGATTGAGACGGTGAGGGCCAAGGCCGGTGGTGTGCACGACGCGCCCAATCGCACCCTCCTGCACCAATTGATCCGCGAGGGTGACGCAAGGAACCTCGAAGCGTTCGGAAAAATTGATAGACCAGATGCGCCCGGTCTCAGCCACAGCAGCTTTGATCTGGTCAAGCTGTGCCATGGTGGTGCAACCCGGCTTGTCCGTCATAACATCATGGCCCGTCTGCATCGCCCTGATGGACAGGGCGGCCCGATCCACCGGGATAGCGGAGACAAGGGCAAGGTCGGCGCCAGCCGCGAGCGCATCTTCAAGTGTCCCGAACCGATGAAGATCCGGAAAGCGTTCGACATAGCCCGCCAGCGGTTGCGGTGTACCTTCCGTCCAATAGCCAAGACACCGACCGCCAATGCGCATCATGTTTTCGGTCATTCCGTAGATGTGGCGGTGGTCCAGCCCAAGGGCGATAAAACTGAGGGTCATGTTGGAACATCCGTAAGTGTATGGGCACACGCTGCATGCTCCATCGCATGAATGACGGCATGCACGTGCAACGCCTCATCCATTGGAACCAAGGGGGCGGTCTTGTTGCGTACCGCCCACGCGAAATCCTCGATCACCGATTGGTGCCAGCCATGGGAAAATGCCATCGGGTCGGCGCCTCCGCCCGTGTTCGTGCCGGTGTCGGGCGCAATGAGGTCCTGATGCCCCGCGTGCCAATGAATACACAATGTGTCGCCTTGCAAGAGCACCTGCGCTTTGGAAGTGGTGATCGCAATGCTTTCTGCACCACCGGGATAGGCAACTGTGCTGGCACTCAGAACTCCCGAAGCGCCTGAAGCAAAGGCCAGAAGCGCCGAAGCGATGTCTTCGCCTTCCATCCGGTGTATCGGGCTCGTTGCCATTTGCGCTTGCACCTGCGCGACAGGTCCGGCCAGCCACAAGGCAAGGTCGAGGCTGTGGATCGCCTGATTGATCATTACACCGCCTCCATCACGGTCATAACTGCCACGACCCGGTTCATCGTAATACGCCTGATCCCGCCACCAGGGAACACGGATGTCGACGTGGACAATGTCGCCCAGATCACCGGCCATCAATTGCGCCTTCAAGGTCTGCGATGCCGCGCGCGTGCGGTGTTGGAAACACACCCCGGCAGGCACACCGGACTGCGCGTAAGTCTGTGCGATTGACCGGGCCACTTCCAACGTGCGCTCGATGGGTTTTTCCATCAGCGTGGGAATCCCCGCATGTGCCAGTGTATCGGCAAAATCCGTCCTCGCATTGGGCGGCGTGATCAGGATGGCCATACCGGGTGGCTGGGCCAATGCCTCTGCGACATGCGTATGGGCTTGAACCGCATAGCCGACGGCATCCGCGGCCTGCGCGCAAAACGCTTCGGTCTTCTGCAGATCGCGCCCCAGAACCCCGGCAAGACGCAAGCCGGCAGTATTGTCCCGCAATGCCAGAACATGTGTTTGCGCGACCATGCCTGCGCCAATCAACAACACATCCATTGTGACACTTGCCCCCTTCTCGCCAGCCAGACGCGCCTACTTTGGCAGAATGGCACCTTTGTGCCCGACCACCTGCATCGCCAGATCATGCCCCGCGCGCAATGCGTTGGCCTGCGAAGCACCCATCAATGACGCACCCAGATAACCACCGTTGAAACTGTCACCAGCAGAGGTGGTGTCGACGACGTTCTCTGCCTTGGGAAAGTCATAGGTTGCGCCAGTTTGCAAACACAACGGCCCCAAATCGCCGCGCTTCAGTGCTCCGGTGCGCGCACGATCAAGAAAACGACGGGCGATGACTTCGGGTGTTTCGCCGGTGATCTCCTGTTCATCATCTACAGACGGCAATGCGATGTCACACAACGCCCACATCGCCTCGTTCAAAGTACGTGCGGTTTCGGGATTCATCCAAAGACGGGAGCGATAGTTGCTGTCGTAACAGACACGGCCCCCGGATTTGCGGAAGGCCTGCAAGAACCGCATCAACGCCGACCGGGTGGACGGCGAAAGGATCGCCATCGTAATACCGGACAGGTAAATGACGTCGTATTGCGCGAGTGCCACAAAGTCAGGCCCCTGATTGGTCACGAAGGTCATCCGCGCAGCAGAACTGTCACGCCAATAGGTAAAAGACCGCTCACCCGCATCATCCGTGGTGATCGCATACAGACCTGGCGTGCCATCGGGGTCCCGTTGGATACCACGAGTGCCGATATCCTCGGAGGCAATGAAGTCCGCAATCCGGTCTGAAAACGCATCCGTGCCCAGCCGGGTAATGTAGTCGACCTGCAGGTCCGGCGCGCTCCGCTTGAGGTAAATGGCAGTGTTCAGCGTATCGCCTGCCACACCTACCCCGGCAGAGTCACCCGCCATCGAAAGCTCGATCATTGCTTCGCCAATTGCCGCGATTTTCATGTGGTTTCCTTTCGGCCCGTGCGCCACCACACGATGAATCCTGAACAAACGATGATACTTGCCCCCAGAATGGTCCACCCATCCGGAACGTCATTGAACACGACATAGCTGGCAACCGCCAGATACAGAAGAAAGCTGTAGGTGTAGGGCATCAGCGTGTTGGCCGGCGCATAGGCATGCGCGCGTGAAAACACCTCGTGGCCGGCCCACCCCCATAATCCAAGCCCGATCATAAGTCCCCATTGCAGCGGTGTCTCTGGGGTGACCCAGACGTGCAGCGCAAAGGGAAACAGCAAAACGGCCCCCATCGCGCCCATGTAGAACTGCATGGTTTCCGCGGCGACCACCCCGGACAATTTGCGTGTGATGATCGAATACAGCGCAAGTGAGACCGCGTTGTAGACGTTCAGAAGCGCGATCCAGTGAAAGGCTGCGTCAAAGGGTCGGATCACGATCAGCACACCGACAAACCCGAGCACGATCGCGCCCCAGCGCCATGGGCCCACCCGCTCACCCAGCAACGGCCAGCTGAGCGCACAAACGATGATCGGAGCGGAAAACATGATCGATCCGGTTACCGTCAGGGACAGATACTTGAGCGTGATAAAGTTGAACAACGTGGCCGAGGCCAGCAAGAACCCCCGAAACAGCACAAGCCCCAGGTGATCGGTCTGAAAGTTGGACCAGTTGACCCCTTGCCGCAACACCAGCGCGGTCGAGATGATGAAATGCGGCAGGTACCGCATGAACGCCAGTTGCATTGCGGGCAGACCTGCCAAGATCAGCCATTTGACCGACGTATCGATCAGAGAAAAGAAGGCATAGGCCCCCAGCGTCATCGCGATGCCCAGGGCCGCGCGGTCTTGCTGTGCGCGTGCCGCAATGGCCACAGTGTTACCCCTTGAACCGGTCGGCGTAAAAATCAACCATTTGGCTGACCATATCGTCGGCCTGCCCGGCATCCCGCGCCGTGCTGAGCGCACTCAACGCACATTTGGACATGATCGACTCAACCCCGGCATCCGATGCCATTTGGGCGTAATACCCGACATCCTTGGCCGCGTTCTTGATCGCAAAGGCAAGCTGGTTCGGGTCGCCGTCCACCGCATACCCTTTGACGAAATCCATCATGCCGGACTTGAGCGGACCGGCAGATACCACGTCATAAAGATCCTGCCGCGGCACGCCGGCAACGTCCGCCATCGCAAAGGCTTCGGCCATCGCATTTGCAACCGTCATGCCAAAGAAGTTGTTGATCAGCTTGATCGTGTGTCCTGACCCGAGCGCCCCAAGGTGAAACACGTTTTCTCCCAAATCGTCGAGCACCGGTTTCACTTTATCAAAGGCGGCCTTGTCGCCCGACCCCATGATGTTGAGCAGCCCATCCTTGGCATGTGACGGCGTGCGCCCCAGCGGCGCATCAAGATATTGACCGCCAGCCGCCGCCACTTCGTCCCCAAGCGCTTTGGTCGAGGCGGGCAAAGACGTCCCAAAGTCGATCACAACGGCGCCCGGTTTAAGGCCCGCGATCACCCCGTCCGCGCCGCGCATCCGCCCCTCGACATTGGCCGAGGTGTCCATGCACAGCATCACGATATCCGAAGCTTCAGCCAGTTCCTTGGCGGTGCTCACTTCAGTTGCGCCGCGTGCAATTGCCTGATCAACATACGTGCGGGTACGGTTCGCAATCACGTTCATCGCATACCCCTGATCCTGCAAGCGCCCGACCATGGCGCCACCCATCAGGCCAAGGCCCATAAATCCAATTGTCGGTTTGCTCATGTGGTCTTCTCCTTGTGCGGAATGGTGTCAAAGGCGCGTGTTTTCAGCCCCTTCTGGATTTCATAGATCGAGATCGGCACATCCGGTTGCGGCTGCGGGATGCGGATCGGGATGTCTTTCAGGCGGGGAGTCAGGGTCGGCTCACCACATAGCATGCGGGTGTTGTAGTCCTCGATGCCTGCCCATTTGGTCATGCTGCCCATGATGGGAAAGGCATCGGCCGCCATCATTTCATAAAACAGGATACGCCGGGCACGGTCCGATGTATTGAGGGCCGAGCCATGAACGATGCGCCCATGGTGAATGCTGATTGATCCCGCCGGACCGGTCAGTTGCACCGTATCTGCCGGATTCAAGCCGTTCTCCTCAGGCAACATGGCTCCAGCAAACACACCATCGACGTGGTGATCATATACCGGCCCTTTGTGACTGCCCGGATACACCATCAGAGGCCCGTTTTCCGGCGCCATATCGTCGATACAGATACCGATGGCGAGGATGTCGTCATTGGTGTGCGGGTAAAACGCATAGTCCTGATGCCATTCGACCGCGGCCCCGTAGCCTGCTGATTTCATGTTCAGCTTGGTCGTGTGCAGACGCAGGTTTGGTCCGATCAGGTCTCGTGCCGGGGCAAGGACATGATCCGAATACATCAGATCACGCATCACATCCGATATTGTATGAGGCAGTTTGATCCGGCGCAGGCGCGGGTCGTCCGCCGTATGACTGTCCTCCAGATCAAGGCGATCATTGCTGGCCGTCATGGTCGCCGCTTCGGCCTCAAACCGGGTGATCTCATCCCTGATTTTCTTCAACCAATCGTCGGGTATCTGGTTTTCAACCAGCAAATATCCGTGTTCTTCAAAGTGTTGTTTCTGCTCGGCGCTTAGGCATTCCATTACATCACCGCACCGATTTGCCATGGAACGAACTCATAATCGCCAAGGCCTTGTGCCTCGGATTTGCTCATCTCGCCACTCGCCACGCGCAGGAACAGGTCGTAAATCTCGCGCCCCTTTTCTTCGAGGCTGACGCCATCTGTCAGCATGGCCCCGGCATTCACATCCATGTCCTCAGTCATGCGGTTGTACATGGCCGTATTGGTCGCAACCTTGATGGTGGGGGCAGGTTTGGACCCAAAGGCCGATCCCCGTCCGGTGGTGAAACAGACAAGGTTGCAGCCCCCGGCAATCTGCCCGGTGACCGACGCCGGGTCATAGCCCGGGCTGTCCATAAAAGTGAAACCCTTGGCCTTCACGATCTCAGCGTACTTGTACACGCCCGTGAGCGGAGTGGTGCCCCCTTTGGCCGCAGCACCCAGTGACTTTTCAAGGATCGTCGTCAACCCGCCTGCCTTGTTTCCCGGACTGGGGTTGTTGTCCATGCTGCCCTTGTTGCGCAGCGTATAGTCTTCCCACCATTTGATCAGACCGATCAGGCGGTCGCCCGTCGCACGATCCGCCGCGCGGGCCGTCAACAGGTGTTCCGCGCCATAAATCTCCGGGGTTTCGGCCAGCACTCCGGTGCCACCTTGCGCAACCAAAAGGTCCGTCGCATAGCCCAGGGCCGGGTTTGCCGTGATCCCCGACCACGCATCTGACCCACCGCATTGCAGGGCGACTTTCAACTCAGAGACCGGGCAGGCCGTACGGGTCGCCTCATTGGCGACCGGCAACATCGCGGCAACCTTTTCGATCCCTTTTTCCACAGTGCGTCTGAGGCCAGCCACAGACTGGATGTTCATCGTCTGAAAAGTCGGTCCCTGTTTCAGTCCCCATGCCTCGAGCAACCAGTCGATCTGGTTCATCTCGCATCCAAGGCCCACCATCAGAACCGCTGCGTGATTCGGATGGCGCGCATAGCCCCACATGACCCGCTGAAGTGCTTCGAAACCATCCCCGGAGTCAGCCATGCCGCAGCCGGTTCCGTGAACAAAAGCGACGACCCCATCGACATTCGGGTAATCCGTCAGGATCTCTGGCGTGAAATGCGCCGCAATCATGCGGGCTGCAGTGGCCGAACAGTTTACGGATGTCACAATGGCCACGTAGTTGCGCGTTCCAACCGACCCGTTTTCGCGCCGATAGCCCATAAAGGTATCACCACGCGCGGGCGTGGCTGGGCGAAGGTTCGTGCCAAACTCGTAATCTACATCCGTGGCGCGGAATTCGACGTTGTGCGTGTGCACGTGATCGCCTGTAGAGATATCATGGGCCGCGTACCCGATCACCTGAGCATATTTGCGGATCGGGGTGCCCTTTGCCATGTCGCACGCGGCAATCTTGTGACCAGAGGGTATCAGGGCCTGCGTTTTGGCCGCTTCAATGGATACCCCGACTTCCAGAGCGCGGGTCGCAGTGACAACAGTGTCCGTTTCATCAAGGCGAATGAAATCCATGTGTTCTCTCAAGCGCAATACGGGGCGTCGGACGCCCAGCGGTGGATCGGAATATGGGGGCGCACGGCAAGACGGTCGCGCGTGGCAAACCACGCATCGCGCCAGACGCGCCAGTCCTTCAGTTCTGCCTTTGGGGTTGCATGGCTGCGCGCAATAAAACTTGGAAAGTGTTCACGCCCCGTATTCTGACCTGTCCTGGAAAAGCGCAGGTCGAAAGACCAGCGAAAATCGTCCGACAGGTTTGGCAGCGACGCATGCGGGACAAGGGGATGAAACAGCACAACACCCCCGGCCTTCACAGGCAAGGGCACCGCACGATCAACATCGAGGAACTCTGGCGCAATCGCCGTCTGCACCTGCGGGCAGTGAGGCAACATGCCGGTGTCGATGCCGGGCACAACCTGAAGACAGCCGTTGTCCAAAGTGGCATCCGTTATCGCGACCCAAACGGTGACCATGTCCGTCTGATCTGCTTCCTCCAAACCCACGGCGCGGTCCTGATGCCAGTCCGTACGGGTGATGTGCGCCCGGCTTTCATCCGCATCCAACTGCGGGCTCGGCGGTTTGATCCGCACGTGCTGGATCGGGTTGAGGGTCAGTTCCGGGCCGATCAGGGCCTCTGCAAGATCAAGAATGTGCTCGTGCATGACCAGATCAAAGATGGCCGGTCCAAAATGCATTGGCGTGTCCGGCGCGATTTCACCTCCCGGCAGGCTGATGTCCATGGGCTGAAACCAGTCACACCCCGCCGCATATGACGCGCTGAGCTTGCCCCAGAAATCCATGCCATGCCCGTCCGGAACACGCCCTTGGGCGGACCAGTCCGCGTAAAGCCTGTCCAGAAGATCGCTGTATTCGGCCTGCACCTTGCCCAGCACCTCCGCGGGCAGCACATCGTCAATGATGAGGTACCCCTTGGAATGGAATTGCGTGACTTGGGCCTCGCTCAGCATTCTCCCCCTCTCCTAAAGCAGGATGGACACAATAGGCGGATACAGCAGCAGCACAGACAGCGCGATCAACTGGATTCCGATAAAGGGCAGGAACCCTTTGAAGATGTCCGTCAGGGCAATATGCGGTGGCGCCACCGATTTGAGGTAGAACGCGGCAGGGCCAAAGGGAGGCGACAGAAAGCTGACCTGCATGTTCATGCAGAACACCACGCCGAACCAGATCGCGACATGGCGCGGATTCAACTCTCCAAACACCCCGATCTCTTCGATCGGCAAGCGCAATACGATTGGCAGGAAGACCGGAATGATCAGCAGCACGATGCCCACCCAGTCCATGAACGCCCCCATGAACAGCAAGATCAGCATCATCATCAATATGACCATCATGGTCGGCAATTCGGAACCAACGATAAAGTCGGCCACATATGTCGGGCCCCCTGCAATCGTGTAGGCCCCGGCAAGAGCGGTTGCACCGATGGTCACCCAAATGATCGTGCCCGTGGATTTGAGCGTGCGCATCAGCGATTCCCAAACCAGCTCGAACGACGCTTCACCGCGGAACAGCGCGATGACGAATACCGCCAGCGCACCCATACCCGCCGCTTCTGTGATCCCGGTGATACCGCCATAGATTGACCCCATGACGACACCAATCACGACGATCGGCGGCACGAGGCCCTTGCCCATGGACCAGCCCATGACTGTACGGGCCTTGCCGAAAACAAGGTAGATAACGGCCATGGCAGCGGCAAAGATACCGCCAAAGATGTAGATATACTCAGCCGTGCCCCAGAACGCCGGTTCGCCGGTGTTGGCAGCGTTCGACCCTGAGAATTCAAAGAACATGGCCCGCAGCGTGAGTGCAGCCGTAAAGCCCGCAATCACGACCGTCAAAAAGGCAAAGAAGTAACCCGCCTTCTCTCGTCCCGCTGGTTGGGACTCGAACTCTGCCAGTTCTTCCTGCAGCGCCATCGCCTCCTTGCTGTTTGGGTCAAGGCCCACAAGGCTTTCCTTGATCCGTTCATCCGGAAACGGAGCCTGCGTCGGATTCAGATTTGTCCGGATGATGATGTAGATGATGAAGAACGAGGCCAGCATGAAGCCCGGGATGAAGGATGCCGTGAACAGCGCCTTGATCGAGGTTTCGGTGATCAGCCCGTAAATGATCAGAACAATCGACGGTGGGATCATCGTTCCCAACGATCCAGAGGCACAGATCACCCCGATGGCGAGGTTCTGATTGTAGCCCAGCCGAAGCATCTGCGGCAGCGCGATCAGGCCCAGCAAAACAACTTCGCCGCCGATAATGCCGGACATCGCAGCCATGATCACAGCCATGATCGAGGTCACGATCGCAATGCCGCC
>JBCBDZ010000120.1:0-10142 GCA_038529225.1 Pseudomonadota bacterium
GCAAGGGACGTGGCAGGGGAGGAGCATGGAGTTTCGATCTTTCATGGACATCGCGCTGGAAGAGGCGCGCAGCGCGGGTGCGCGGGATGAGGTGCCTGTGGGCGCGGTGATCGTGTCGCCGTCTGCCGAGATTGTGGCCCGTGCGGGGAACCGGACGCGGGAACTGAAAGACCCGACCGCCCATGCCGAGATGCTGGCAATCCGGGCCGCTTGTGCCGCTGCGGGGTCAGAGCGGCTTGGCGGCCATTCCTTGTATGTCACGCTTGAGCCTTGCGCGATGTGCGCCGCCGCAATAGCCGCGGCGCGGATCGAACGGTTGTATTACGCGGCCTCTGACCCGAAATCCGGCGGCGTGGCGCAGGGCGCGCGTGTATTTGCACATCCCCAAAGCCATCATGTGCCGCAGGTCTATGATGGGATATCGGCGACAGAAGCCGAGGCGCTGTTGCAGGATTTCTTTGCGGCCAGACGTTCAGGGCATGCACAGCGGGAAGGTTAAAGAAAGAGCATTCTTAATATCCGCTATGCGGGACCAAGCAGACTTCGAGCCGGTCACGTAGATTGCTTGGCTTTCCTAAATTCCGAGAGCTGCTGTCTTCTCAGTTTGGTTAGGCGCTGACGATTGATCAGCCACGCGATTGGAGGGAGCAGAAGTAAGATTGCCGAAAAGCCTCCCGCCCAATACTTGGAGGTCGAGTTTCCAAGAATAAGGACCCACACTGGTCCGCCAATAATCACAAACGTGTAATAATAAACCCAAAGCCGCCCCGACCAAGCGCTCCTTTGAGTTCGTTCAGATGTTCGCAGATCAGCCGTCGACTGCATATCCATCTCGTTTGTCATGTCGAACTCCTCATGATTGTCCCTTTGGGAGCCCTCCAACGGAACGTCAATGTCTCGGCGGTATGGTAGTCTTTGATTTGCTGAAGATACAGCCAGTAAACATCTCCCGATCTACTCTTTGGGCTCGAAGCAGGCATTGCGTTACACACAGAATTGGCGTCGCTCTGGATTTACAATTCAATCGCCTGCATCACCTCGGGTTCAACCACATCCACGCCCGGCAAACCTGCCTTAAGCACCTCCGCGCTTTGCTCCAACAGCGGGAAGGTGCGGTAGTGGCAGGGAATGACCGTGGAGAAATTGAAGTACCTTTTGGCCGCATAGGCCGCGCCCGCCATGTCCATCGTGAAATAGCCGCCTGCTGACAGGATGCCGATGTCCGGTTTGTAATAGTCGCCGATCCATTCCATGTCGGCCATGATGTCGGTGTCGCCCGAGATGTAGACCACCTTGCCTTCACCCTTCAGGATGAACCCGCATTCAGCCCCCATGTAGACCCCGCGCCCGTCCACATCGATGGAGGATGAGTGCGAAGCTGGCACCAGCGTGGCCGTAACATCGCCAAGTGCGATGTTGCCGCCCTTGCCAAAGGCGTGCCCTTCGACAGCGCCCAGCCCGTGCAGGTGTTTTCCGAGTTCGTAGATGGCCGAGACCGGCGCGCCGGTTGTCTTGCTGATCTCGACGACGTCTGCGGTGTGATCGAAATGACCGTGGGTGATCAGGATATGCGTTGCCCCCTCTACGGCCGCCGGGGCCTGACCTTCCGGCAACATGGGGTTGCCATTGATCCACGGGTCGATCAGCAGAACCTGATCGCCGATTTCGATGCGAAAGCTGCCATGGCCAAGCCAGATGATGTTCATACGTGATCCCTCTTTTTCCCCACCTTAGCGTCCATTTGCGATTGCGGGAGTCTCCGGCGGAGATTTTTTCAAAACAGAGAAGCCGCTGAATATTTGATTGAGCTTCTGCGCAAGTTACCTGACGTCGGTCAGGTACAGCCCAGCAAGGGGAAGCGATTTGGACAGTCTGTGGCGCGAGATTGACGGGTATTGCGAGCGACTGGGCCCGGGATATTGGGCCGAGCCGGTCAATGCAGTCACCAATGCGGCCTTTGTGCTGGCAGCCCTCTGGATGTGGCGGCGCAGTTCGGGGGTGCCGCTGGCGCGTGGCTTGTGTGTTGTTTTGGGCGTGATCGGGGTGGGGAGCTATCTGTTTCACACCCATGCGCAGGTCTGGGCGGCGATCGTCGATGTGACCCCGATCCTGGGCTACATTCTGCTCTATATCTTTGCGGTGAACCGGGATGTGTGGAGGATGCCGTGGTGGATGGCGGGATTGGGCACAGCGGCCTTTATCCCTTACGCCGCCCTGACCGTGCCGATCTGGCAAAACCTGCCCGTACTTGGCGTGTCCGCAGGGTACATCCCTGTCCCTGTGCTTATCGCGATCTATGCCGCTTTGCTGTGGCGGCGCCACCCGGATTTCGCACGCGGACTGCTTGTTGGCGTGGGCATTCTGATGCTGTCCCTGACATTGCGCTCCATCGACGAAACCCTGTGCGATCGCCTGCCGCTTGGCACCCATTTTGCATGGCATTTGCTCAATGCGCTGATGCTGGGGTGGATGATTGAAGTCTATGTGCGCCATATCCGTGCCCATCCTCTTGAAGGCGTGGAACGCGCGCGCTAAAGCGTGGCGACTGACAACCGAAGGGTTTCCCATGTCCATCGACGAAAACACCGCCGCACGCGTGGCCAAACTGGCCCGCATCAAGGTCGCGCCTGAACGCCTTCCGGCCCTTGCGGCCGAGTTCAACACGATCCTCGGCTTTATCGAGCAGTTGGGTGAAGTGGATGTAGAGGGTGTTGCACCCATGACATCCGTTACGCCGCAACGTCTCAAGCGGCGCGACGACACCGTGACCGATGGCAGCCAACAAGAGGCCGTTCTGGCCAATGCGCCTGATGCGCGCGAAGGATTTTTTGCGGTGCCGAAGGTGGTTGAGTAATGGGTGAACTGAACAAGCTGGGACTGGCCGAGGCGCGCGATGCGCTGCGGGCCGGGGATGTGACAAGCGTCGAGCTGACCGATGCGTGCCTGAACGCGATTGACGGGGCCGGGGCGCTCAACGCCTTTGTCCACCACACGCCCGAGATTGCACGCACCCAAGCCGCCGCCGCCGATGCGCGGATCAAGGCAGGCGATGCGCCAGCCATGTGCGGCCTGCCCATCGGGATCAAGGACCTGTTTTGCACCAAAGGTGTGCCGTCCCAGGCCGGGTCGCGCATTCTGGAAGGGTTCCTGCCCGAATACGAAAGCACGGTCAGCCAGAACCTGTTTGATGCAGGCGCTGTCATGCTGGGCAAGCTGAACATGGACGAATTCGCCATGGGGTCGTCCAATGAAACCTCTGTCTACGGCGATGCGGTCAACCCATGGAAGGTGGATGATCGGGACCTGACACCGGGGGGGTCCTCAGGTGGCTCGGCCAGTGCGGTCTCTGCTGACTTGTGCCTTGCAGCCACGGGGACGGACACCGGCGGCTCGATCCGCCAGCCTGCCGCTCTTGTCGGCATCACGGGGATCAAGCCGACCTATGGGCGCTGTTCGCGCTGGGGCGTTGTCGCCTTTGCCTCTTCTCTCGATCAGGCGGGGCCGATGACCAAGTCGGTGCGCGATGCAGCCATCATGCTTGAGGCGATGTGCAGCCATGACCCCAAAGATTCCACGTCCGCCAACCTGCCCGTGCCAAATTTTGAGGCGATGCTGACAGGCGACATCAAGGGCAAAAGGATCGGCATTCCCAAGGAATACCGAATGGACGGCATGCCGGACGAGATCGAAGCCCTGTGGGCCAGTGGCACGGCCATGCTGCGCGATGCGGGCGCCGAGATTATCGATATTTCGCTGCCCCATACGAAATACGCGCTGCCTGCTTACTACGTGATTGCCCCGGCCGAGGCGTCGTCCAACCTCGCGCGCTATGACGGGGTGCGTTATGGACACCGGGCGCGTCTGGATCAGGGCGACGGCATCACCGAGATGTACGAAAAGACCCGCGCCGAGGGCTTCGGGGCCGAGGTGCAGCGGCGCGTGATGATCGGCACCTACGTGTTGTCCGCCGGCTTCTATGACGCCTATTACAACCGGGCGCGCAAGGTGCGGACGTTGATCAAGAAGGACTTTGAGGATGTGTTTGCCCAAGGGATCGATGCGATCTTGACGCCGGCAACGCCTTCGGCCGCCTTTGGTCTGGGCGAAGCCTCCGATGATCCTGTCGAGATGTACCTCAACGACGTCTTTACCGTCACGGTCAATATGGCTGGACTGCCGGGCATTGCGGTGCCTGCAGGGCAGGACGCTCAGGGTTTGCCACTGGGCCTGCAGCTGATCGGCCGACCATGGGAAGAAGGTGACTTGCTGAACACCGCTTACGCGCTGGAGGCGCGGGCTGGATTTGTAGCAAAACCCCAGAAATGGTGGTAGGAGTCGCAAAACAGCACCCAAAAAGGGTTGAGCAGAGATGACGTTCCGATACTTCCTGATCCTTGGTGCGTTCAGTGCACTGACCGCCTGTCAACCTGCGGTTCCGGACAGCGCCGCTGGCGTGGTCGATACCGGGCGTGGTGTCGGCTTTGATGGCCCGGCGGGGCTAGCCGCGCGCCAAGCGCGCGAAGCGGAACTGACCGGGACGCCGATTCCGGGACCGGGTGTGGATGGCGCGCCCACCACGTCGCAGACCGCCGGCACGGCGCGTGCCGTCAGTGACCCGGCCGGGCTGGATGCCGAACTGGCGCAGGTCGCCGCCCAGAACGACGCTGACGCCGCGCGGGCCAATTCAGGCCAACCTGTGATCAACGCAAGCCCTTCAAACGCGGCCCCAGTGATCCTGAACAATCCCGGAATCTCGGACGAAAACAGTTTTGACGCAGTGGCCTCGCGTCAATCCATTGAAAGCGATGCGGCACGGATCGCGGCCAACCGTCAGCAATACCAGGTGATCCAGCCCACCGCTCTTCCCACACGGCGCGGTGCTGCGCAGCCCAATGTGGTGGAATACGCGCTGCAGACGTCCCATCCGCGCGGCACACAAGTGCACCGCAGGGTGAACATTGCGTCGGCCGCCCGCACGCAACGCAATTGTGCGCAATACGCATCCGCCGATGAAGCGCAGATCGATTTTCTGTCCTTTGGCGGCCCCGAGCGGGATCGCAAGGCGCTGGACCCGGATGGGGACGGATATGCCTGCGGATGGGACCCATCCCCGTTCCGACGTGCGGCAGGGGGGTGAGCGGATCGGTGGACATCCACCAGCACCCGTCACCAAATTACGGACCGCGCCGGGATGGGCTGACACCGCGCTTTGTGGTTCTGCACTACACAGCGATGGAGAGCGCGCAGGCAGCAATCGCGCGGCTGTGTGATCCGGCCTATGAAGTGTCGGCCCATTACGTGATCTGCAAAACGGGCCGGGTCACACAGTTGGTCGGCGAAGGAATGCGGGCCTGGCACGCGGGGGCGGGCGAATGGCACGGCTTTACCGACATCAACTCGCGCTCCATCGGGATTGAACTGGACAATGACGGGCAGGGGCCGTTCAGTGAGGCGTTGATGGCGAGCCTTGAAGCGCTGCTGGGGCGGATCCTGACAGGTTGGGACATCCCACCGCACAACGTGATCGGGCATTCTGATATGGCACCGGGGCGCAAGTTCGATCCCGGTCCTTGGTTTGACTGGGCCCGCCTTGAGGCAAAGGGGCTCGCAAGAAATCGGGGCTATGACGTTGGCCCCGGCGATCCGAGTTTCGAGGGCTTTTCAAAGTTGGCCAGATCGGCGGGATACACGGCGGATGTCGATGCGGAAACGCTGTTGGCTGCAGTCCGGTTGCGGTACCGATCCTTCAAGACCGGGCCGCTTGAGCCTGAGGACTACACACCGATCGGTCATTCCGCCCAGTGGACCTGAGAGTGTCTGATCCATCTTCATCTTGCCAAGTAAACGTCCGCCCATTGCCCGTCAGGTGGCTTTGCCAACGATAGGGGAGGCTCCCGCACCCACCGCTCACGCGACGGTGCCCATTGACGCGCCCCCTGTTCCACTCGTAAGGGCAGCGGGCGCGGAGGGGCGGATGACCGCGGCAGTATTGTCGAGGAAAGTCCGGACTCCAAAAAGACACGGTGCCGGGTAACGCCCGGGCGGGGCAACCCGACGGACAGCGCCACAGAAAACAAACCGCCGGTCCCAGTGGCCGGTCAGGGTGAAACGGTGGGGTAAGAGCCCACCGGGGGGCTGGCAACAGTCCCCGCATGGCAAGCCCCACCGGGAGCAATGCCAAATAGGGACCGCGTGGGCCGCAGGGCTCGGGGCCGCTTTTGCCCCAGCAGGTCCGGGTTGGCAGCTAGAGGGGTGTTGGTAACAGCATCTCAAGAGGAATGGTCATCTCGGGGCGGTTCGCCGCCCTAGACAGAATCCGGCTTACAGCCCCTCCGCGCGCACCTCTCAGGTATCACCACGAGTCCTGCCAAAAAACAGTGGCTCTGCGGAAAACGCACGCGGCCGTCTTTGCGAGGGTTGACTCGCCTCGCCTTGCGAGTAAAAGCAGCGTTCAACGAATTTCCGCCGTTCGCGCATCTGTCGCCACGGTGATGCAGGAGAAGACAGATGGCGAAGCCAACCACAATCAAGATCCGCCTGAACTCGACCGCAGGCACAGGCCACTTCTATGTGACCAAAAAGAATGCACGCACAATGACCGAAAAAATGGTCGTCAAGAAATACGACCCCGTGGTGCGCAAACACGTGGAATACAAGGAAGGCAAGATCAAGTAAGATTGCCTGACCTCGCTATTTCAAAGGGCCGCACCTCCGGGTAGCGGCCTTTTTTGTTTTCGGGAGCTGGAAGAGATGCAACGGGTGATGATTGTCGGTGGGTCCGGGTCGGGCAAGAGCACGCTGGCGCGTGCGCTCGGGGATGCGACGGGCCTGCCAGTGCATCACATGGATCACATCCACTGGATGCCGGGCTGGGAACAGCGCCCGCGCGAACAGCGTCGCGAAATGGTGACAGAGATCGAGATCGGCGCGTCGTGGATTTTCGAAGGTGGCTTCTCTGCCACCTATGCGCACCGCCTGTCGCGTGCGGATACCGCCATCTGGCTGGACCTGCCGGTGGGATTGCGACTTTGGCGCGTGACGAAACGCCTGTTGCGCTATTGGGGGCAGGAACGCCCGGACATGGCACCGGGCTGCCGGGAGGGGATTCACGGCGAAACATGGGCGTTCTACGTCTGGATCTGGAGCACGCGGATCTCTTCACGCACCAAGCTGGCAGGCCTGTTTGCCACCGCACCAGCCCATGTTCAGGTGCACCATCTGACCTCACGCAGGATGGTGCGCCGCTTTCTGGAGGGGGTAACATGCTGATCCGACCGTCGACCAAGGACGACATGGCAGCGGTAGATGCGCTACTGGCGCGCACCTATCCCAAATTGCTGAAGGCGGATTACCCGCCGTCGGTTCTGGTGACTGCCTTGCCCATCATTTCGCGCGCGCGGCCCGAGTTGCTGGTCTGCGGAACCTATTATGTGGCCGAGGAGGACGGTGAAATCCGGGGTGCCGGAGGGTGGACACGGGATCCAAAGGACAAGTGTCTGGGCCACATCCGCCATGTGGTGAGCGATGATCGCAAACTGCGACACGGCGTGGGACGGGCTTTGATGGAGCATAGTTTCGCGGTCGCACGCGCAGCAGGTGTCACCCGGATGGAGTGCTGGGCGACGCGCACGGCGGTGCGGTTTTATGAGGCGGTGGGGTTCAGCAAAGTTGGCCTGATCGATGTACCCTTGGGCGACGGGATCGTGTTCCCATCGATCAGGATGATGCGGGATTTGTAGCGGGGCGTGATCCTAAGGTGTGCCTGCGGCACAAGACATGTTTGATTTGCCCAGCTTTACGCGCACCGGAGTCAGGCTGCCATTTGCGATAAAAAAAGGCCGGTCGCGATGACCGGCCTTTGTCTTTTCTGGGTTTGGACCCCGTTACTCTTGCTGACCCATGAACATCAGCAGGAACTGGAACATGTTCAGGAAGGCGATGTAGAGGCTCAGCGCGCCGTCATAGGCGGCCTTGTCCAACCATTCCTGGTCACCATGGCTTGCATGCATGATGTACGTGTTCTTGATGTCCTGCGTGTAGTAGGCGGTAAGGCCGGCAAAGATCAGGATACCGATCATCGAAATGGCGAACATCATCGCAGGCGACTGCAGGAAGATGTTGATGACCATCGCAATAATCAGACCGATCACGCCCATCATCAGGAACGTGCCCATGCCGCTCAGGTTCTTTTTGGTGGTGTAGCCCCACAGGCTCAGGCCTGCAAAGGCGATCGAGGTCACCACAAAGGTCTGCGCGATCGAGTAGGGCGTGTAGATCATGAAGATCGTACCCATCGAGATGCCGATGACCGCGGCAAACACGAAGAAGCCCAGTTGGACAGTCGCAGCAGACCCGCGACGCATCAAAGCGCCCCAGCCAAAGAAGATGAACGCCAGCGGCGACAGCATGATCACCCATTTCAGGGGCGACACGAACAGGGTGTAGCCAAGCGACGTCAGATATTTGTCTGCGCCGATCTGGAATTCGTTCGGAACGGTTGTGATCGACAGGCCTGCGATGGCCCATGCCGCCAAAGCGGTGATCAGCATGCCCACGGACATCGTGCCGTAGACTTTGTTCATGTGGGCGCGCAGCCCGGCGTCGATCTGGGCCGCCTGTGTTTGAGACGCTGTCCGGATCGTATTCAACTCAGCCATTTGAGACCTCCAATTGATACAAGTTGCCGGTGGTTCGCACCGGAGCGCGGATTTATCGCCCGCATTGGGGCAAATATCGGGTCAGTGGCGTTCGCTTTCAAGGCTTTTTCGCATGGATTGCGTGGGCAGGCGGCGACATTCCGACTCTTTTTGTCATAAATCGGGTCAATCTGCCGCAGCCTGCCTGTTCTGCGGTCACACGCGCCATGTAGCGGGCACATCCCAGATGGGTTTTGCGGCCTCTTTATGCGCGCTTTTGGCGGACACGCCGATGTCGGCCAAAGCATGTGCGTCCAGCTGCGCAAGTGCGCGGCGCGAGCGCCAGACCGACAGCAGGGTTGTCAGGGAAAAACGCTGTGCGGCAGGGCGCGTGTTGAAGCCTGTCTTCGCGTGGTTGAAATCAGTCAGTGCCATGATGGTCTCTCCTTGTAGATGTGATGGTTGATTGGGTTCGTATCAATCTTGTTGATGTATATGGTGGACTGTGGCACATTTTGAAAACGAATGTTTGTGAGATGATGCATCAAGGATCGTGATATGCGGAATTTGGACATAACCACCCTGCGCTCTTTCGTGGCGGTGGCGGAAAGTGGCGGGGTCACGCGGGCGGCGGGGTTTCTGCATTTGACGCAATCGGCGGTGTCGATGCAGCTCAAACGGCTTGAGGACGTTTTGGGTCTTGAACTGTTTGACCGGTCTGGACGCAGCATCGCGTTGACGGCGTCGGGCGAACAGTTGCTGGTCTATGCCCGCAGGATGGTCGCGCTGAATGACGAGGTGATCACCCGGCTGACCGATCAGGCCTACGAAGGCGAGATCACGCTGGGTGTGCCCCATGACATCGTCTATCCAGCGATTCCGCAGGTCCTCAAACAATTCCACGCCGCCTTTCCCCGCGTCAAAGTGCAGTTGGACAGCTCATTTACCCTGCGCCTGAAGTCGGAATTTGCCAAAGGGGCTTTTGATATCATTCTGACCACCGAAACCGGGCTGGACACGGGCGGTGAGGAGTTGGCGGTCAAGCCGCTGTGCTGGGTCGGGGCGCCGAGTGGGTCTGCCTGGCGTCAGCGTCCGTTGAAACTGGCCTTTGGCCGTCAATGCACGTTTCGCCCTCGGGTGGTTGAGAATCTTGATGAGGCAGGGATCCCCTGGGATGTGGTGGTGGAAACCGAAAGCGACCGCACGATCGAGGCGACTGTCAGCGCCGATCTGGCGGTGCACACGATGATTGAGGGAACCGAGCCCCCACATCTGGATCGCATCGACCACGGAGGCCTTCTGCCCGATCTGCCCGCGCATCGGATCAATCTTTACGGGGCGTCTCGCGGTGGAGGTGAAGTCCAGGAAGCCCTCGTCTCCATGCTTCGCCGCGCCTTCAAGGTGCCCGAACCGGTACAGCTGCGCGCAGTGGGTAAAACGTGACGCCAGATCAGCGATTCGCGGGACTTCTGTTTGGCTGCGGCATGTCATGAGCCGAAACCTGCC
>JBCBDZ010000121.1:0-10104 GCA_038529225.1 Pseudomonadota bacterium
CATCGGCTGTTCAGCCATGGTCGTCTCCTGCCAGTCTTGGGTGGTTTGGGGGCAATAAATGATCTGAAGTCGGAATAAAAGGCAGTATTACTTACCTAATAGTAGAATCTTTGCGCAAATAGAGCAAGTTATGGCGCTTTATTTGCGCAATTTAGGTCCGAATCGGACCATATTGGCCATTTGCGTTCAGAATCATGGGCTTGTAGAGGTATGGTAGCACAAGGGCGCGCAGGCCATGACTCTTTTTCAACTTCTGATAGTGGCCATCATCCAGGGGGTGACTGAATTCCTGCCAGTGTCCTCTTCAGGTCACCTCATTTTGTTGCCCTCCCTTACGGGCACACCAGATCAAGGGCTCGCCATCGATGTTGCCGTTCATGTGGGCACCTTGCTGGCCGTCGTCATTTACTTCTGGACCGATGTGCGGACAGCTGCCGGAGGCATGTTTCGCCTCGCTCAGGGTCGTATCGACACGCCGGGCGCATTCCTCGCCTTGTGCCTGATCATCGCGACGATCCCAGCCTTGATCGTCGGCGTGGCGATCAAAATGACGGGCCTGGACGAGGCAATGCGTTCGGTCGCGGTGATCGGATGGACCATGCTGATCTTTGGCCTTGTGCTTTACTGGGCCGACCGCTTTGGGGCCACGTCCCGCACAGCACGGGAATGGACACTCAAACACGCGGCCCTGATGGGACTGGCACAATGTCTTGCCTTAATCCCAGGCACCTCGCGATCCGGCATCACTATCACGGCTGCACGTCAGCTTGGGTATGCACGCGAAGACGCAGCCAAGCTGGCCATGCTGATGTCCATCCCCGTCATCCTCGCCTCCGGAGCGGTCCTGAGCTTTGATATCATTGGACAAACCGACTGGGCGCTGGCACGGGACGCAGGGATCGCGGCAGCTTTTGCTTTTGTGTCGGCGCTTGCGGCACTGGTGTTGATGATGCGCCTGTTGCGCAGCGTCAGCTTTACGCCTTACGTGATCTACCGTGTGATACTCGGGGTCGGCCTGTTGATCTGGGCCTATACCTAGACGCGCAGGTTCTTGGCGCTTTCCTTGATCGCGTCGTACTGGCCCGACGGGCGGAACCGCCACAAGTACTCAGGCAGGATCGACTCCATCGCTACAGGTTCAATCCCCAAATCGGCAAAGCCCATGGCCCCGGGGTTCACCACATTGTCACGGCGCAGGTTGCGCACCTGATCGCGGGTGATCTGCGCAGGCACCAGACCCAGTGACAGGACTTGCCCGGCCTCAAGGCCAAAGGCCATGATGTTGGCGGCAAAGAAGGGGATGTTCACAATCGACCGGCGGCGGCGAATGATATCGAGCATGAGGGTCATCAACGCACGAAACGACCTGACCTCCGGGCCGCCCAGTTCGTAGACACCGGGCTCAATGTCGCGGGTCAGGGCCGCCTCTGCCGCCTTGGCCACATCATCCACGTAAACGGGCTGAAACAACGTGTCTGCCCCCACCACGGGCAACACCGGACCCATGCGGGTCATCCCGGCAAAGCGGTTAAAGAACCCATCCTCCGTACCGAACACGATGGACGGGCGCAGGATCACGGCATCAGGCATATGCTCCAACACGGCCGCCTCGCCCTCACCTTTGGTGCGGGCATAATCGCTGTCGCTTTCAACGTCTGCACCGATGGCCGAAATCTGCACCATTCTGGAAACTCCTGACGCCGCAGCAAGGCGGGCAACACGGCCCGCACCTTCGGCCTGAACGGAGTCAAAGGTGTTCTTCCCGTTGCGCGCAAGGATCCCGACGCAGTTCACAACCGCATCCGCGCCCTGCATGACAGCATCCACCGAGGCGTCATCGCGGATATTGCACAACACGGGCTCAACCTGCCCGACAACCCCGTAAGGTTTGACAAACATCGCCTCATTCGGACGGCGCACGGCGACGCGAACGCGCCATCCTGCCTTGGCCATCCGCCGCGCAATGTACCGCCCGACAAAACCCGATCCGCCATAGATTGTGACCAGTTTGGACATCGCCCGCTCCATTCGCTTGGTTTCATATGGTCTAGCGGCCTCATCCCAGCCAGACAAGACGCCAATTTGGCGCGGGCAGCGTATGCTCTGCGGATGCAGAGAAACCCGGGCTTTGAACCCGGTGAACACCCTAGAATCGGATTGACACCCCATGAGACTGCGCATAAACGCCTCTCCACCAACCCGTGCCCAGATGGCGGAATTGGTAGACGCGCTGGCTTCAGGTGCCAGTGACCGCAAGGTCGTGGAGGTTCGAGTCCTCTTCTGGGCACCAAACAACATCTCGATATCTGATGTTGTTGAACGGATGTAGTCCTCTTACAAACCTTCCCTATCTTGACGCGCTTGACCGCTAAATCTCACACATGTTTCGGTCTCGCCTTCAAAACGTTTCGTGCATGCAGCACCCGTTGGAAGGAACGCAGGACTTAGCCGCGGCCGCTGAACATCTTGAGGCTTCACACAAGATCAATGCGGCCGCTCGCTCACAAAACATCCGGGCTGGAGTGCCGCACGCACCGCAGCCCGGAACGACAACGCAGAGGCGTTAGCATGCACGCACGCCCATTTCTATCAACTGCGCGCCTTTGACTCTCGAAATTCGTATGATCTTGAACCGCGCAGTTTCCATGTACCAGTTTTGCAATGGCGCAGGGTAGTAGCTGGAGATAACTTCCGAGGCGTAGTTGAACGTTTCAGGATCAAGCGGACGACCATACGAACTGGGCCCATGAAACCCAAACGTCGTGTTGGGTGACACACATGTGTTCGGCAGACCGATCAGCATCGTGCAGGTTGAAAAACACACGGCGCCCCGAATTTCCACAGGCCGACGTTCGGCACGCAACTGCCTGATCTGCCGCAACCTGTCGCGCAGCAAACCACCGCGATCATTCCTCACCACCAGAGGGTCCGTCGCCAGACTCACCTGTGTCTGCGCCACACCCTTGGTCGGCAGGTTGGCCGTACCGATTGCAAGGCCGCAAACAACCAGACTCAACGCGTGCGTCCGCGCGACGCGAACGGCGCCCTTGAGCAAAAAAAACATAACCCACTCCACTCATAACATCGGTCCCGAAAGGCCGATCAGCGCCCCCACGCATGGGTGCAGTAGAGAGGGATTGGGTTAAGAGACGGTTCAACCGGTCCGGTTCAATAACGCGGATTTTCATCAATATACGGCAAACGCGAAAAAGCCCCCGGACTGCGGGGGCTTGCACATTTGGTTTTGACTAACCCTGAATTATGGGCTGGTTGTGGACGTCGTGCTTGTGCTTGTGGTCGACGAGGTTGACGTTGTACCCCCGGATCCGCCCGCCAGGCCCAACAGCGCCGCGCCACCCAGAACGCCGACAAGAGGGACGAAGTTCGTCACCGGCGCAGCACCTTCCGGCAGGTTCAAACACTCAACCGCTTCGGCATTTGCGGGGTCAGCGCAGTCGATTGCTGCGCCCTGCGCCAATGCCCCATGACCGCTAATCAACGCCAGGGTAACGGCGGCAGAAAATACATAACCGGATTTGAGTGTCATATCGACCTCCAATGAAACCAACGCGGTAATAGCATGAATTAGGCGGGGATTTAAGCCTAAAGGTTCAAATTCGCAACACACCCTTACCAGTTTAGCGCGAAACCGCGTATTTTTCAGTCACTGCGGGCCTGATAGCGCTATAGTGGGATTGCAAAACTTGCTGTAGAGTGTGTTTTTCAGAGCAAGAACGTCTTGTGGTCGGAGTCTAAACATCGGAAATCATGCAAGTTTCTAGAAAATTATCCGTAGCCGACACACAATATGCAGCGCAGGCGCAACCGCCTGCGGACGATGATGTCATTGATCTGGGTGCCTTGTTTTCCACCATTTGGCGCGGAAAATGGCTGATTTTACTAATCACGACCCTCGCGATCGTTCTGGGCGCATACTACGCTTTCGTCGTGGCGACTCCGATGTACCGGTCAACTGCTGTGGTGATTCTCGAGACAAACCAAGAGCAGGTGGTTGATCTGCAAAGTGTTGTCGGCGGACTGTCAGGTGATACATCCGAGGTGAATTCAGAAGTCGAAGTGCTCCGGGCACGCGGGCTCATGGGCAAGGTTGTAGATCGACTGGCACTGACCGAAGATCCCGAGTTCAACGGAAGTCTGCGGCCGCCGACACTTGTTGATCAGGCAAAGTCAGAAGTTGAGGCCCTGCTGGGTTTGACCCAAACACCGCTGCAGCTTACGCCCGAAGAAGAAGCCCAGCGCACACGCGACGCTGTCGTTTCAAGCTTGCTCGAAGCGGTGACCGTCCGGAACGTCCCGCTCAGCCTCGTGTTCCAAGTGACGGCAGAGACGGAAAACCCGCGCAAGTCAGCGCGCATCGCAGACACCATTGTCGACCTTTACATTCTCAACCAGATCGAGGTGAAGTTCGAAGCCACCGAACAGGCGACCATCTGGTTGAGCGAACGGGTATCCGAGTTGCAGGCGCGGCTTGAACAGGCAGAGGCCGAAGTGTCGGCGTTCAGCGCGTCAACGGAACTTGTATCGATCGAAGGGCTGCAGGCACTGGAGCGTCAGATCAAGGACTTGCGGGACCGGATCGCAACAGCAGAAGCAGATCGGGCCGATCTTGGCGCGAGCATTGCGGCTCTGGAAGCCGCCCAATCACGCGATGAACAAGCCGTAGCGGCGGATGATGCGCAACTGACACGGCTGTTGCCGCGCGCAGCGAACGACGCCGGGATCGCCCGGGCCTTTGACACGCGTTTTGAACAGGTCCTGCAGCGTCGTCAGATCGAGGTGACGCGCGCTGATCAACAGTTGCGCGCACTTCGTGCATCCGAAGTCGAGTTGAACCGCGCGTTGGACCAGCAGGGCGAGGACCTGATCACATTGCAACAACTGACCCGCGAGGCAGAAGCAACTGGCGTGCTTTACGAATACTTCCTGACGCGGTTCAACGAAACATCCGCCCAACAGGGCATTCAGCAGGCAGACAGCAGGATCTTGTCCAATGCAGTGGTGCCAACGGGACCATCTGAACCCCGCAAACCTCTCATCCTGGCGATGTCTGCCATTCTCGGCGTGCTCTTGGGAACAGGTCTGGTTCTGCTGCGCGAAATGCGCAACAACGGGTTCCGCACTGCTCAGGAACTGGAAGGGTTTACGGGGTATGCGGTCTTGGGCCAAGTGCCCACCATGCCGTCTTCCAGCCGGCGCAAAGTGCTGCAGTACCTGTCTGACAAACCCACATCGGCGGCGGCCGAGGCGATCAGAAATCTGCGGACCTCGATCATGCTGTCCAACGTGGACAACCCACCCAAGGTGATCCTCTCGACGTCCTCTGTGCCCGGCGAAGGCAAGACCACCAATTCCCTCGCCCTGGCCCACAACCTGCTTGGCCTTGGCAAGCGTGTTCTGCTGGTGGAAGGCGATATCAGGCGGCGCACGCTGCACGAATACTTCTCTGACGTACCGGCACAGGGCATCGTGTCGGTGCTAAATGGGGAAAAGTCCCTGTCAGAGGCTGTGTTCCAAAACGAAGGCTTCGGTGCTGACGTGCTGGCCGGCGAACTGACGAACACAAACGCCGCCGATCTGTTCGCGTCGGAAAAGTTCAAGAAACTGATCGCCGAAGCGCGGGCCTCTTACGATGCGGTGATCATTGATACGCCACCGGTTCTCGTTGTGCCCGACGCCCGGATTATCGCAGAACAGGCCGATGCGATCCTTTTCACAGTGCAGTGGGACAAGACCAGCAAACCGCAGGTCGAAGAATCCCTGCGGATCTTCCACAACTCTGGACAGAGAGTGACCGGTCTCGTTCTGAGCCAGATCAGTGTGCGCGGCATGAAAAAGTACGGGTATGGCGGTCAGTATGGAGCGTACTCCGGGTATGGCTCAAAATACTATGTGAACTAGGGCCGCGCCCGAAAATCAAACTGGGCTCTACTTCCATCGCACAGTTCAGTCTCGTGACGCCATTCAACACTCACCGGTCGCCTGAGCGAGAGTGCAACCGAAAACAGCAGACCTGTTTCAATAGGCAGTGCGGTTCTTTTTTCTGGTTGCCGCAAAGACTTGCATCGTCGACAAGGAAACCGGTGCGCTTGCAATCGCGTTATCGACGGTCAAGAGGAGCCTTAACGCATGGATAACCCGGTCCGGCGCATTGTCATCGTGTCAGACTATGGCGACGTTCGTGGTGGACTGGAAAAAGTGGCCATTGAATCCGCGTTGGGTCTGCGCGCCGCAGGCATGGACGTGGTGTTCTTTTGTGGCGTGGCGCCCGTTGACCCCCGGCTTGAAAAAACCGGAGTCAAGGTTGTCTGCCTCGGGCTGACTGACATCGCAAGCAACCCGTCGCGCGTGAACGCGATGCGCACCGGGCTGTGGAACCCTGCCGCGGCCCAACGGCTCAACGAAGTGGTACGTAATACGGATGACCTTTCGGGCACCGTCGTTCATGTGCACGGCTGGACCAAAAGCCTGTCGAGCGCCATCGGCCCCGTGGTCACTGCGCAGGATCTGCGCCACGTGTTTACAATGCATGAATACTTCTTTGCCTGTCCCAACGGTGGTTTCTTCGACTATCAGAAGAATACGATCTGTCGACGCGTGGCCATGAGTCGGGATTGCATACTGACCAACTGCGACAGCCGGCACGCCAGCCACAAGGCTTTTCGGGTTTTGCGGCAGGCAGTCCAGAAGAACATCGGCAAGCTACCCAAGAACGTGCGCAACGTCATTCGAATAAGCGCGCTGCAAAACGAGGTCATGCGTCCCTATTTTGACGACAAAACGAAGTTCTTTCATGTCCCAAATCCCGCTGTCAGCACGCAGCGCGCAGCAGTGGACGTGGAAGGCAACGATGAATTCCATTTTGTTGGGCGGCTTGTGGAGACCAAGGGTGCCGTTGATTTCGCCAAGGCCGCACAGGCGGCAGGCGTAAAGCCGGTCTTTATCGGTGACGGTCCGCAACGCGAAGAAATCCGGAACGCCAATCCAGATGCCCGCATCCTGGGATGGCAAGACCCGGATCAGGTCCTTGAACTTCTTCGGAATGCACGGGCGCTGGTTTTCCCCAGTCTCTGGTATGAATGCCAGCCCCTGGTCCCGCTGGAGGCCATCGCCTTGGGCATTCCTGTGGTGTGCGGCGACTGGGGTGCGGCGCGCGAGTGCATCGCGGATGGTGAGACGGGTCTGTTGATTTCATCTGTCGCGCCCAACGGTGACTTTACGTCAGCTCTGAAGCGGCTGTCCGATGCGAAATACGCTGCAAAACTTGGCGCTGAGGCATACCGCCGGTACTGGCAGGACCCACTTACGATGGATCGGCATTTGACAACCCTTACGGACGTGTACCGTCAGGTTTGAGCAGACGCGGGCGCCTCCAGACTGGTCTTAAGAAGTGCAAGGTCCGCCTCGTCCATCACCTCGGTATTAGGTTTGAAGTATATGCTCTTGAGCCGCCGTTTGATCGGAACCGGAAGAAGTTGGCGCAGCCATGTTTTCACACCCGACTTCATCATCCAGCTGTTAAGAGCCTTGAAGCGGGGGGCGTCACCGGCATTCTGGCTTTCTACATCGGTGTCAAAAACGTCCGGTGCTATGCTCAGGAAAGCGGCGACCCGGGCCAGTGTTGCATCCGGATCTTTCACCATGTCTTCAAACGCGATTTCCAGCAGGTTTTCGGGCAAGAACGTCGCACGGAAGCGTGTCAACGCATCGTCGTAACGGCTCTGACGTAACAGAAAGCGACCCGGCAATGGTGTGTCTCCACATGCCTCAGCCTCTATTTCCTCTTTTAGCGAGCGGGTGCAGCGGCCTGTCCGCACGGCCAGCCTGTAATGGGACAGGGCACGTGAAACCGGATCACGTGTGAGCAGGATAACCTTTGCATTCGGGGAAAACGCAAGCATTGCCTCAGCCGCCTCGGGGCAATGCAAGTAGGTTGTCGAGGCATCAAGGCGGTATCGTGTGTCGAGCCCTTCGAACAGATAGTCATACTGCTCTTCGGTGCGGAAAATCGCAAACTGCATCTGTTTGCGCGACCGGGTCGCCACGTATCGTTCCACGTTCACATCGCTCAAATGATGCTCGGTCACATAGCTCTCTGGAAACTCGTGCTGGGAAAAGAAGTTCGGTTCTTTGATCGGTGGAATGGCAACATCAGGATGAGATGCAAGCCACGCTGACAGTTGGGTGGAGCCACAGCGCGGCGCCGCTGCGAGAAACAAGTTTGGTCGCATTACACTAAGCTCCCGTCCCGATGTGTCGGCGAGTCCTGAGCCGTAGCTTCAGTTTGGGCTTTAGGACCTGCAACTCAAACAGCCCATACAGAGCCCCTGCGCTAAATCCGATGTGACTTGCCGCGGCAACCAGAATTGCGTTGCCAGTCAAAGACGGTGTCACCTCAGTCGGTGACGCCGCCCGGTTTAAATAAACGATGCAAAACAAAGCGGTCAGATAACCGATCGGCACCAGTAGAAAAGCGGGCCACGCTTGCGACAGCAAAAGCGCCACAACCAGTACAGGCAACACGGCAATCGGCAGCAACTGGCGCAGCCCAAGACCGGTGCCGTGCTTGACCAAGGTCCACATTCTGTAGCGTCCGTTTCTACGGAACTGCTTGAACGTGGCGATGATCGAGTTGCGGGGCACGTAGCCGATCATCACGGCATTTTCGAGAAATATCTTGCCGCCTTGCGCAGACAGTCGCACGTCAAATTCAGCATCTTCATTGGCAACAAATTCAACGTCGTACCCGCCGGCCGCCAAAAACGCATCGGTCCGAAAAAGCGCATGATGACCGTGATCGACCCAACCCCGGTACTTACCTGTTCGATGTTTTGAACCTCCGTGGCCCAGCCAGCTTGAAAAAACCAGCGCAGCGGCGTTCTGAACCGGGTTGCCACCCAGGGTGTGCATGGGGATCACGACACTGTCGGCGCCCTCCGCTGACATGGTTTCCAGCAAGACGGAAAGAAACGGAACGGGATAAATGGCATGCAGGTCAGCCCGCAACAGGTAAGGTGCACCACAGTCCTGAGCCATTTGCGCGGCAATGTTCACGGCGTTGGACTGAAGCCGCCGCGGGTTCTCCACGATTTCGACGCGGTCACCAAAGGCGGCGCGCACCTTGTCGCACGTTCCGTCCGTGCTGCCCCCATCCAGTAACAGAAAACGACACTGCTCGGCCTTTGGATCCTCAAGCAAAGATGACACCGCGTCCACGACGACCTTTGCTTCGTTCAAACAGGGCAAAGCTACAACAACCTGAGGGTGCTGAGGAATCTGGACTTGTGCTTCCATCTTGCGCTCTCTGTCTTGGTGAAGGGCAGGATCACTTTGCTTGCACCAGGTGTCCTTAGTGTCCCGTAAACGTGCTGGTTTCAAGTGATCCCAAATTCCTCACCCAGCACTTCATGTCGTTTAACAGCTGGATTCCAGGTAAAAAAAACGTATGCGCAACATCTGGCCGTTCATCTCAAGCCGTGCGCTCAAATCGTTGGCAGTGTGAAGACGCGCAGAAATCAGTCAGGGGCTGGATGTTTTGCAGGCGGGGACGACGCAGGGTCGCCCCATCCGGTCTTGCGTCCCAGAAGTGTTTCAAGGTCAGCAATTTCGGTGGCAAAGGTATCACGCAGACGCGCCCGCGTGCTCTCCGGCACCGGTTCCTTGGCACCCGTGTTGCGGTCCATCAGCCACGTTTTGATCTGAACACCCAGTTTGCGCGGCAGCACAGACTTGGCAAACGAAGTAAGCCGGTTCGGGCCGATCGCCCGCGCCAAAGTCGCGGATTTGGGCGCTCCGCTTCGGTTGGTTTTGACGTCGGTCTGAAAGTCAAAGTCGTCACGCACGCCAATAAAGCGGCAAACGCCACGGACTTCGCTGACCGGGTCCGCCACAAAATCCTCGAACAATATGACATGGACGTTTTCGCGTCCGAACTGATCGAAGTAGCGTTTGATGGCCTCGCAATATCGGGATGATGTCACGTAGTGGTAGATCGCGCCCCACTTTTCATTAATGCGGCCCTGTTCGGCATCCAGTGCAGCGTCCAAAGACAAATCTTCGCGCATGTCACGCCGCAGATGACCATAC
>JBCBDZ010000122.1:0-10020 GCA_038529225.1 Pseudomonadota bacterium
CCTGACCTATTTGCTGGCACATAACGTGGCCGAGCGGATCAATGCGCCGCGTTTTGTCCGCCGCCGCGCCGAAATCGAGGCAGAGCGCGAGGCAGCACAGCAAACGGACCAAAAGAACGACGCCGACACGCAGGAGGACTAGCGCCCGCGCGCGCGCCCGTGCTAACGCGCTGGGTATGACGTCCCTTACGATTGCCCGCCCCGACGATTGGCACTTGCACCTGCGCGATGGCGCAATGATGCGCGCCGTCCTGCCCCATACCGCTCGCCACTTTGCACGCGCGATCATCATGCCCAATCTGGTGCCACCTGTGGTGACGGGGGCCCAGGCCATGGCCTATCGCGACCGGATCATGGCCGCGCTGCCCAAGGGGATGTCCTTCGAACCCCTGATGACGCTGTACCTGACCGAGGACACCGACCCCGATGACGTCGCTGCCGCCCACGCCAGTGGCCTTGTCAAAGCGGTCAAGCTCTACCCCGCCGGCGCCACGACCAATTCAGCGTCCGGCGTGGCGGATTTTGGGAAAATCCGCGCCACGCTCGACCGTATGGCCCGGATCGGCCTGCCGCTCTGCGTTCATGGCGAGGTCACGGACCACGACATCGACATCTTTGACCGCGAGGCCGTGTTCATCGACCGTGTGCTGGACCCGCTGCGGCGTGCGACACCGGGCCTTCGGGTGGTGATGGAGCACATCACAACCTCAAACGCGGTGGACTATGCGCGCGCTCAGGACGACAGCCTCGGGGCCACGATCACCACGCACCACCTTGTGATCAACCGCAACCACATCCTCGCCGGCGGGATCAAGCCGCACTATTACTGCCTGCCGGTGGCCAAGCGGGAATCGCACCGTCTCGCCCTGCGCGCCGCTGCCACCAGCGGTGAGGCGCGGTTTTTCCTCGGCACCGACAGCGCGCCGCACACGGACGCAAACAAGCTGCTGCCGTGCGGCTGTGCGGGCTGTTTCACCGCACCAAACACCATGGCCATCCTTGCGCAGGTCTTCGAAGAAGACGGCGCGCTGGACAAGCTGGAAGGGTTCACCTCTCGCAATGGGCCCGCCTTTTATGGCCTTCCCGTAAACACGGACACGCTGACCCTGACCAGAAAGCCAACAGAAACGCCACCGCATGTTGACACCGAGGACGGGCCTGTCACGGTCTTTGATCCCGGCTTTGACCTGCAATGGTGCGTGACGTGATCCACCTTCATCTTGCCAAATAAACTTCCGCCGGAGGCTCCTGCCCGCGCCACTGGCACCGCAACCCGAAAGACAAGCGACATGATCCCCACCAGCTACCCAAGCCCCGAAGAGATGGCGCGCCTCACCGCGCGTATGCTGCTCGAGATCAAGGCCGTGCACTTCAACGCAGCCGAGCCGTTCACCCTCGCCTCCGGCCTGCCCTCGCCCACCTATATCGATTGCCGCAAACTGATCAGCCACCCGCGGATTCGCGCAACGCTGATGGATTTTCTGACCGTGACCGTGATGCGCAACGCAGGGTTCGAGGCTTTTGACAACATCGCAGGCGGCGAGACCGCGGGTATCCCGTTTGCGGCCCTTGTGGCCGAACGGATGGCCCTGCCGATGACCTACGTGCGCAAGAAACCCAAAGGATACGGGCGTAATGCCCGGATCGAGGGCGACATGAGCGAAGGTCAGCGTGTCCTTCTCGTTGAGGATCTGACAACCGATGGCGGCTCGAAACTCAGTTTTGTGGACGCGATCCGGGACACTGGCGCGACCTGCGGGCACACGGCGGTGATCTTCTATTACGGCATCTTTCCCGAGACGGAAAAGACGCTTGGGGATCACGGCGTCGCGCTGCACCACCTGTGCACATGGTGGGATGTTCTGGCCGAAGCAAAGGCCCAAGGCAGCTTTGATGGGGGCACGCTGGCAGGTGTCGAAGAGTTTCTGAACGACCCACGCGCCTGGCAGGCGGCACGTACGTAAACGTACGGGATGAGACGCCGCCCAATTTCTGTCAGCACTGACTGACACCCTGTGGACAGACTGTGGGCGCTTACAAGGAATCGGTGGATAACCGCCCTGTGCGCGCTTTGTGAATAAGACGATTCGACGACAGAGGTTTTGCGCGATGTGGTGACATCGCCGAAAAACCATACTATATCTTGTCATGCGTTTGTGGCTGGACAGACATACCCACAGGCTTGTCCCCGGTTATTTCCCGATAGCGGGCACAAAGGCGCTGTGACACCCCGTCTGCACGGTGGGGACAGACAATAAACGGGCAGGACAGGGTGAGATGAACGAGATTGCGGCGATCAATCCAACGGGTGTGGCGGTACAGGATGCGGAAACCATGCCGCATTCCACCGAAGCCGAACAGCAGCTTCTGGGCGCGATCCTGACCAACAACGACATCTATGACCGCGTGGCGGCGATCATCGGGCCCGATCATTTCTATGATCCGGTACACGCCCGCATTTTCGAGATTTCGGCCGCGCGCATTGCCAAGAACAATCTGGCAAGCCCCGTCACGCTCAAGGCATTCATGGAGGATGACGAGGGCCTGAAGGAACTTGGCGGACCCGCCTACCTCGCAAGGTTGGCAGGTGCCGCAATCAGCGCCTACGCGGTGCGCGACTATGCCCAGATCATCTATGATCTGGCCGTGCGGCGCGATCTGATCCAGTTGGGGCGCGACATCAGCGCCAAGGCGGCCAAGGTCGACGTGACCTCAGAGCCCAAGGAGCAAATCGTTGAAGCCGAACAGGCGCTTTACAAACTGGCCGAGCAAGGCACATCCGAGGGTGGTTTCCAAAGCTTTCTCAAGGCCGTAACGGACGCAGTTAATGTCGCCAATGCCGCCTATCAGCGTGAAGGCGGCCTTGCCGGTATCTCCACAGGCCTCACGGACATGGACAAGAAACTGGGCGGGTTGCACGCGTCCGACCTGCTGATCCTTGCGGGCCGCCCGTCCATGGGCAAGACCTCGCTGGCCACCAACATCGCCTTCAACATCGCCAAGTCCTATAAACGCGGCCTGAAACCCGATGGCAGCGAAGGCGCCATCCAAGGCGGCGTCGTGGGTTTCTTTTCGCTGGAGATGAGCGCCGAGCAGCTCGCCGCCCGGATCCTGTCAGAGGCATCCGAAGTGCCCAGCGAACAGATCCGGCGCGGCGATATGACCGAGGGCGAATTCCGCCGCTTTGTGGACGCCGCCAAACAGCTTGAAGCCTGCCCGCTGTTCATTGACGACACCCCCGCCATCCCGATCGCGCAACTGGCCGCCCGCGCGCGCCGCCTGAAACGGACCCACGGGCTGGACGTGTTGATCGTCGACTACCTGCAACTGGTGCGCGGCGGCGCAGACAACCGGGTACAGGAAATCGCCGAGATCTCCATGGGCCTCAAGGCCATCGCAAAGGAACTCGCCATTCCGGTCATTGCCCTGTCACAGCTGAGCCGGCAGGTCGAAAACCGCGAGGACAAACGCCCACAACTGAGCGACCTGCGCGAATCCGGATCGATCGAACAGGACGCGGACGTGGTGATGTTCGTGTTCCGCGAAGAATACTACAAAGAGCGCGAAAAACCCGGCGATCACGATCTCGAGGCGATGGGCAAGTGGCAGGAGGAAATGGAACGCCTGCATGGACGCGCCGAAGTCATCATCGGCAAGCAGCGTCACGGGCCCATCGGCACGGTTGATCTGTCGTTCGAGGGCCGCTTTACCCGCTTTGGCAATCTCGTCCAGCCCTGGCAGCAACAAGGGAGCGGCGACGACGTCGGCTTCTGAGGGCGTTGATCGGGGGCTCTGCCCCCGCCCTTTGGGCTCCCCCGGGATTTTTTGAAAACAGAGAAGATGACCGGGGATTGGGCGATTGGTCATCGCGCGCAGGCCCAGTGCCTGTCTTGACCGAACTGTGACTGGACAGTGCGCCGCCTCTCTGCCCCACTGAAGGTCATGTGGCGTGCTGTTGTCTTCCTGCTTGTGCTGTTTTCCCTGCCTGTGCGGGCCGAGGACCGCGTCGAGGTTGACGTGGAACTGTTCCTCGCGGTTGACGTCAGCCGCTCCATGCAGCCTTTCGAGCTCGAAATTCAGCGCCGGGGATACGCCGCCGCGCTCACAAGCGAAGAGGTGGCGGCTGCCATTGGTGGTGGCATGTTGGGGCGCATCGCCGTTACCTATGTCGAATGGGCCGGGGCCCACAGCCAGCGTGTCGTCGTACCATGGACCTTGCTGGAAAGCCGCGCGCAAGCCGAGCAGATTGCCAGCCAGATCACCGCACATTTCGATGATGCCCTGCGGCGCACATCGATCTCGGGCGCGCTGGATTTTGCCGCGGCCTCGATCGAGGACAACGCGTTTGACGGGCTGCGCCGGGTCATCGATGTTTCGGGCGATGGGCCCAACAATATGGGCGATGCGGTCACGGACGCCCGCGACAGGGTGCTGGCGCGTGGCATGACCATCAACGGGCTCCCCCTGATGACCAAGGATGACTCCATCACATCGCGTTACAACATCGACGATCTGGACGTCTACTACACCGCCTGCGTGATCGGCGGCAGCGGCGCCTTTGTGCTGCCTGTCACCGACTGGGCCGAATTCGAAGAGGCCGTGCGGCGCAAACTTGTTCTCGAAATCGCCGCGCGCCCTGTCCCTGAACGTGTCTGGCGCGCGCAGAGTCCGACCCCGTATGATTGCCTCATCGGTGAAAAAATCTGGGAAAAGAATCGCAGCCTGTTTGCCTATCCCTAACAGCCAAGTGGCCGATACAAAGCACATTTGCCCCTTGACCCTGCGCGGCATGTTGCCAACAAGACAAGCATGACATCCGCAACCTTGACCATCGATCTTGGCGCCGTTGTGCGCAACTGGCGTGCCCTTGACGCCATGAGCGACGGAGAAACCGGCGCCGTGGTCAAGGCAAACGGCTATGGACTGGGCGCGGGTGAAGTTGGACAGGCGCTGCTGACGGCAGGCGTGCGCAGCTTTTTCGTTGCCACCGCTGCCGAAGGCACGGACCTGCGCATGGCCATCGGACACGGGCCGCGCATATGCGTCTTTTCCGGCCACATGGACGGCGACACCCATCAGATACGGGAAGGGTCGTTGACCCCCCTCCTGAATTCCGTCGATCAGATGCTGCGCCATGTCGAGGCCCTGCCCGGCGCGCCCTTTGGCATTCAACTCGACACCGGCATGAACCGTTTGGGGATGGAGCCTGCTGAATGGTCGGCCGTGCGCGACATCGCCATTGCACAACGCCCCGCCTTGATCATGTCCCATCTGGCCTGCGCAGACACGCCTGATCACGCGATGAACGCCCAGCAGCTTGCCGCGTTCCGTGCGATGACGGATGGGCTGGACGTACCGCGCTCTCTCGCGGCGACGGGGGGCACCCTCCTTGGGGCAGACTATCACTTTGACATGACGCGCCCGGGCGTGGGTCTTTATGGCGGTCTGCCCTTCGTGGACGCAGAGCCCGTAGTCACCCTTGATTTGCCGGTGATCCAGGTGCGCGATGTGACCGCCGGGGAAACCGTCGGCTATGGCAACAGCTGGACCGCCAAGGAGGACGCGCGCATCGCCACCGTGTCAGGGGGTTATGCAGACGGGCTGATCCGCGCCATGGGACCGCGCGCGGTGCTTTATGCAGGCGATGTGGCCTGCCCGGTGGTGGGCCGCGTCTCCATGGACCTGATCACGGCAGATATCACTGCATTGCGTCACGACCCGACACGCCTGCAATTGATGGGGCGGCACCAGTCTGTCGACAGCGTTGCAGATGCGGCGGGTACCATAGGCTACGAAATCCTGACGCAACTGGGCGCACGCTATGCACGGACCATCCTCGCATGAGCATACTTGCAGCCCTTGGACGGGTGATCCTTGGCCTGTTTGCCGCCATCGGACGGGTCAGCATTTTCGGCGCCCGAACACTGGCACACATGGTTCGCCCGCCCTTTTATCCTCGTGAGTTTGCACTGGCCGTGCTGAACATCGGCTGGCTGTCGCTGCCGGTGGTGGGACTGACAGCCATTTTCACCGGCGGCGCGCTGGCTCTGCAAATCTATGCGGGCGGCGCGCGCTTCAATGCAGAAGCGGTCGTGCCCCAGATTGTCGCAATCGGCATGGTGCGCGAACTGGGGCCCGTTCTCGTCGGGTTGATGATCGCCGCGCGGGTCACCTCCTCGATCGCGGCCGAAATCGCGACCATGAAAGTGACGGAACAGATCGACGCCCTTGTGACCCTGTCCACGCATCCGATGAAATATCTGACGGCACCGCGCGTGCTGGCTGCCACGCTCGTCGTCCCGCTTCTGGTGGCCGTGGGGGACATCATCGGCATCTTCGGAGGCTACGCCGTTGCAACAGGAACGCTGGGCTTCAATGCGGCGGCCTATATCCAGAACACGGTCGACTTCCTGCAACTGCGCGACATTACCTCCAGCCTTGCCAAGGGCGCCGTCTTTGGCTGTATCGCCGCTCTGATGGGCTGTTACTTCGGGATGAACTCCGGGCGCGGCGCCCAAGGCGTGGGACGGGCGACCAAAGGCTCGGTCGAGGCCGCCGCCGTGCTGATCCTTGCGGCCAACTTCGTGCTGACGGGGGTGTTTTTCTCACTATGACCTTATGCGCCACCATCGCGACACCCACGTCCCCCTTCTCTGTTTCAAAAAAATCACCGCCGGAGGCTCCTGCCGCCACAACAGGTGCGGCCCCATGATCACACTCGACAACGTCCACAAGAGTTTCGGATCAAACCAAGTACTGCGCGGCGTCAACCTGCACGTGGCCAAGGGAACGTCCATGGTCATCATCGGCGGGTCGGGCACCGGCAAATCCGTGGCGATCAAATCCATCCTCGGCCTCGTCACACCGGACAGCGGGACCATCACCGTCGACGGCACGGACGTCACACAAGCCGACAGGGATGCGTTCCTTGCCCGCTTCGGGATGCTGTTCCAGGGGGCCGCCCTCTTTGACAGCCTGCCTGTCTGGCAAAACGTCGCTTTCCGCCTGTTGCGGGGCTCACTTGCCAAACCAAAGGATGAGGCGCGCGCCATCGCCATGGAAAAACTGCGCCGGGTCGGGCTGACGGCGGACGTGGCGGACCGGCTGCCGGCAGAACTCTCCGGTGGCATGCAAAAACGGGTCGGACTGGCGCGGGCCATCGCGGCCGAGCCGGAGATCATTTTCTTTGACGAACCCACCACCGGGCTTGATCCGATCATGGCAGGGGTCATCAACGACCTGATCCGGGAAATCGTCACAGAGATGGGCGCAACGACAATGACAATCACCCACGACATGAGTTCGGTGCGCACCATCGCGGATCACGTCGCCATGCTGCATGCGGGCAAAATCCGATGGACGGGACCGGTTGCAGAAATGGACAGCGCGGGCGATCCTTATGTGGATCAGTTCATCAACGGGCGCGCCGAAGGGCCGATCGAGGCTGTACGCTAACGGGTCGGCGGGCGGGCGCCTTTGCGCGAAAGCGCAAACAGAGCCGCCCGACGGCGAAAAGGCAAACCATGTATCGCTGGATCAACCTCTTGCTTCTCATCCTCTTCCCGGTCTCCTGGTTCGCGCCGCTCATGCGCGCGGGGCTTTTGCCGCTGTTCGGGCTCAGCGAAATCTCGGTCATCACCGGGCTGCAGTCTCTATGGGGCTCGGACATTGTCCTTGCAATTGTCGTCGCTGTCTTTGCTCTGGTGGCACCCATGTTCAAAACAATCGCACTGGCCTTGATCCACTGGAATCTCCTGACAGCGCGCATCACCCCCCTGCTCGGCCTCCTCGGCAAACTCGCCATGGCCGACATCTTCCTGATTGCCCTCTATATTACAGTGGCCAAAGGGATCGGTGTCGGGCGGCTCGAAACCGCATGGGGCCTTTACCTGTTCACAGCCTGTATCCTCGCGTCCCTCTGGGTCAGCTGGCGCACCGAACAATCGGCAAAGTCCGGGCGGGCTGTTTCCACAACAGAAACAACGCACCGCCCGATGGGCAAAAAGTGAAGGCAATGGCCGCAGGATCTGCGGTTTTTCATTGCCGATCAAGGGCTTGCGACTGTACCGTTGCCTTGAGTGAATGTCTTCTGGGGGGAAGACCTGTGAATGGTACCAAGTTGGTGATGCGTGTTGGCATCATGGTCATGCAGCGGCTGTCGCTGTTCCTGTTTGCCGCCCTTGCGCTTGGACTGGTCTGCGCGACGCTCTTGGCCGGTTTCGGGATCATCCCGTGGGCGACACTGCCACTGGCATGGAGTGGCGCCCCCGTCACGAACGCGGGCATGTTTGTGCAGATCGGTCTGACCGCCTTTGCCCTGTCCTTGTGCTTCTTTCTGCCCGCCAACGGCCGGATGATGCGCCTCGAAGCCTCTCATCGCCGCTTTGAGATCGGGGTAAACGACATCACCCGCGCCTATCACGCCGCCCATGCCGCAGACCGCGAGGGGCTGTTTCGAAGCGGAGAGGCCTTTGAAGACATGCGCGATCGGGTCGGTTTCCTGAACGAACATCCGGACCTCCAACAGCTTGAGCCGGAACTGCTCGCCTTGGCCGCCAAGATGTCCCATGTCAGCCGCGATCTGGCAGAGGCTTACAGCGACGACCGGGTGAACCGCGCACGCTCCTTTCTCAAGGAACGCCAACACGAGGTTGACCGCTTCAACGACCGCCTCGCCCATGCAAGGGCCATCCATTCCGAATTCTCCACTTGGATCACCCGGATCGAGCTGGAAGAAAACGTCGCCCGCGCACAGATGGAGCGTTTGCTGGACGAGTTGGAAACCATGCTGCCCGAACTGAACACGCCACAGCCCGTCACAAAGATCCCGAGGGCCGCCAAGGTCACCCACCTGCAACACCGCGCCGAATAGGGCTTTACCCCAACCGGGCGCGCTGGCACTTCTTGGCCCATGGCCAAGTCTCCCTCCTATTCCTGCTCCGCGTGCGGTGCGTCTTTCACCAAATGGTCCGGGCGTTGCGACAGTTGCGGAGAGTGGAATACCATTACCGAAGATACCGGCTTGTCCGTCGGTCCCGGCAGCAAATCCCTCGGTGCCAAACGCGGCAGCGGCATCACCCTCAGCGATCTGCGTACCGAAGAGGCCCCGCCGCCCCGCACCGCTGCCAACATGGCCGAACTCGACCGTGTGTTGGGTGGTGGCCTTGTGCCCGCCTCCGCGATCCTTGTGGGCGGCGATCCCGGAATCGGCAAGTCCACGCTTCTGCTCCAGGCGGCAGCCCAATTTGCACGCGGAGGCCTGAAAACGATCTATGTCAGCGGCGAAGAGGCCAGCGCACAGGTGCGCATGCGCGCCCAGCGCCTTGGTCTGGGGGATGCGCCTGTGCAACTGGCTGCTGATACCAACCTGCGCAACATCCTGACCACGCTTGAGGCCGAAGCACCGGGCCTCGCCATCATCGACTCGGTCCAGACCATGTGGCTGGACACCGTCGACAGCGCCCCCGGCTCGGTCAGTCAGGTGCGCGCCGCCGCCCACGAACTCACGACCTTCGCGAAACGTAAAGGGGTCAGCGTTATCCTTGTCGGTCATGTGACCAAAGAGGGCCAGATCGCCGGCCCCCGCGTCGTTGAACACATGGTCGACACGGTTTTTTATTTCGAAGGGGAACGCGGCCACCAGTTCCGCATCCTGAGGGCTGTCAAAAACCGCTTTGGCCCCGCCGAAGAGATCGGTGTATTCGAAATGACCGGCGCGGGTCTGGCCGAAGTCACCAACCCCTCTGCCCTGTTCCTGTCTGAACGCGGCACGCCCTCTCCCGGCTCAGTGGTTTTTGCAGGCATCGAAGGGACACGGCCCGTCTTGTGCGAATTGCAGGCCCTTGTTGCCCCCACGCCCCACAGCCAGCCGCGCCGCACGGTGGTGGGTTGGGATGGCGGACGGCTGGCCATGATCCTCGCGGTACTCGAAGCGCGCTGTGGCATCCCCTTTGCCGGACTTGATGTCTATCTGAACGTCGCGGGGGGCATGAAAATCTCCGAACCGGCGGCAGATCTCGC
>JBCBDZ010000123.1:0-9951 GCA_038529225.1 Pseudomonadota bacterium
AGCGGGGATCACTTACGGCGTCGTGCTGTTTATCTCGGTGCTGCCCGGCGTGCTGATCCTGATCACCCAAACCTATTTCAATCCCCTCCCAACCAAAGGACATACAGACCCGACATGACCCAACCTGCACATCTGACCCGCCGTTTCTTTCTGCAAACAACCGCTGCCGGAGCAGCAGCCACTGTTGCCGGGCTGCCGGCGAGGGCCGCGACATCGGTCAACTTTCAACTGTCCTGGCTGCATTCGGTGCAGTTCGGCGGCAGCTATATCGCGGCCAACCGCGGCTATTGGGCGGAAGAAGGCCTTGATGTTTCTTTAAGCCAAGGGGGCCCGAACGCGCCTGTCGAACCACCTGTGGTGTCGGGGTCCGCGTTGGTCGGTATCTCGGCGGCGGATTACACGGCGGCCGCCGTCGCCCAGGGCGCACCTTTCAAGATCATCGCTGTTGCCATGCAGAAAAACCCGTTTGCCATTGCCTCGCTGGATGGAAACCCCGTCAATGTCCCCGCCGACCTGATCGGCAAGCGCATTGGCATGGCCGTGGCCAACACACCCGTGCTGCAAGCGTTCTGCACACTCAACAGCCTCGACATCAACCAGATCGAGATTGTGCCCACCCAATACGATCCGGCGCCGCTGGTCAGCGGGCAGGTGGATTGCCTCCTGTGCTGGGCCACGGATCTGCCTGTGGCGATGACCGTTCAGGGCGTTGGCAACACCACGATGCTGATGGGCGACTTTGGCTATGCGCTGCATTCGCAGACCTACATCGCCACCGAAGACACCATCGCCAACCGGCGCGCCGACCTGATCGCCCTTTTGCGCGGCGAGGTGCGCGGCTGGACTGACTACGTCGCCGATACCGATGCCGCCGCAGCACTCACCGTCGAGATGTTCCCTGATGCAGGTCTCGACCTCGAAACCCAGAAACTGCAGGCCAGCCTGCAGGTGCCGTTGATGTTCCCCGATCCCGCCGGGGCAGAGGGCTTTGGCCGGTTCACGGCAGACTCGGTGGCATCGAACATCGAAACTCTGGCGTTGCTGGGTCAGGACGTACCCGCCGATCTGTGGGACCCCACCTTGATCGAAGAAGCCTACAGCTAAGCCTGCCCAAGGGCGGAATTACCATGGCTGGCCTTGCCATCATCTGTGCTGACATTGCCAAGCGTTTCGGCGAAACGCAGGCCGTCGCCCCGTTTTCGACAACCTTCGGGGCGGGGCAGACCACTGCACTGGTGGGCCCCTCGGGCTGTGGCAAATCCACGATCCTGCGCATGATCGCGGGGCTGGACTCCCCCGACAGGGGCGTCATCACACTTGGCGACGAAACTCCCGCGGCCCTTGCGCGACGCGGGGCGCTGGGAATGGCATTTCAGGACCCGTCGCTGCTGCCCTGGCGTTCGGTGCGCGCCAACATCGCGCTGGGGGCTGAACTGGCGCGCAAACCTACGGACGGGGTCGAAGCGATGATTGATCTGGTAGGGCTGGAAGGCTTTGGTGATCACCGCCCGGCGGAACTGTCAGGTGGCATGCGCCAGCGCACGGCCATCGCGCGCAGCCTGATATCGAACCCCGAAGTGCTGCTGTTGGACGAGCCATTCGGAGCGGTCGATGCCATGACACGGCGGCGGCTGAACCGCGATTTGCCGCCCCTTTGGCGCGACCGGGCAGCGACGGTTGTGCTGGTCACTCATTCAGTGGACGAAGCGGTGTTGCTGTCGGACCGCGTGCTGGTTTTGTCGACCCGTCCGGCGCAAATTGTGGCCGACATCCCCGTGGCGTTTACGGGTCCACGCGATACCGCGCAGATGGAAACAGATGCCTTCCGCGCGCTGTCCCGCGCCATCTACGACGCGCTGGAGGAGACATGAGCAGGCCGCTGCGCGCGATCCTGTTGACAGCCATCGGGCTGGGGCTGTGGGAGTTGGCATTGGGCAAGGGGCAGGGCGGTGTCCTGTTCAGTTCACCCGGTGCCATTGGCGCGTATCTTGAGAACAATGCGGGGCTTTTGTTGCGCGCAAGCATCGAAACATCGCTGAATGCCGCACAGGGGTTTGTCTGGGGCAATCTCGTTGCCTTGGTTCTTGCTGCTGCGATCATCGTCGCCCCGGCCAGTGAACGCATGCTGTCAGCCCTTGCGCTCGTGGTCTTCTGCATCCCGCTGATTGCCAGCGGGCCGATCCTGCGGGTGCTGTTCGGGCCCGGCGCGGGGCCACAGATTGCCCTTGCCGCGCTGGCGGTCTACTACACCACGCTGCTCGTTCTGCTGGTGGGCCTGCGCGCGATTTCACAGGCGTGGACAGACCTGATGGCCGTATATGGACGGGGGCGCATGGCGACCCTGATCAAGGTGCGGGCACGGGCCAGCCTGCCATACCTTTTTACGGGATTGCAGATCAGCGCACCTGCCGCGTTTCTGGGCGCGATGATCGGCGAATTCACCGGGGCCGAGCGGGGGCTGGGCGTGCTGACGCTGCGGGCCATGCGCGGGCTTGATACAGATGCCACGTGGAGCCTTGCGCTGCTGTCTGCCCTGATTGCGATGCTGGCCTACGGGGCAATCGGAGCAATTGGACGCCGTGTCGTGGGACATTCACCGACTGTTCTACTGTCTGCGCGCAACACCGCGCCGCCCCGGTCACCGTGGCTGCGGGTGGCCGAGGCCGCGTGCGTCGGCGCCGTGGTTCTGGCCCTGTGGCAGTTCTCGATGGATGCGTTTGATCTGAACCGTTTCTTTGCAAAGCGGCCTGGAGATATCTGGGCGTTTCTGGCCGAGCCAGACAACCGTGCAACCCTGTTTGCCGCTCTGGGCGAAACGCTGGCCTTTGCCCTTCCGGGGTACCTGGCCGGTCTGGTGTTAGGGGCAGGGCTGGCGGCGCTTCTGGTGCTGTCGCCAGCGGTCACAGCCGCGACCCTGCCGATGGCCATCGCTTTGCGCGCCGTGCCGATCATCACCACGGCCCCCATCCTTGTTCTGGCATTTGGCCGTGGGATCGCGGGCACAGCGATCGTTGTGGCAGTCATGATCTTTTTCCCGACCCTTGTGGCCTGCCAACAGGGGCTGCGCCAGACGCCTGGCCAGATTGCGGACCTGTTTCGCAGCTATGGCGCCAGCCGGTGGACCCTGCTGTGCACCGCTCAAATCCCGGCCATGCTGCCTGCCTTTCTCGCTTCGGCGCGCATGGCAGTACCTGCGGCGCTTTTGGCCGTTACAACGGTGGAGTGGCTTGCGACAGGCAAGGGGATCGGCGTGCTGATGGCCATGACGGCAAGCACGTCAAACTATGCGATGCTCTGGTCCTGCGTTGTGCTGCTTGCGGTCGTGGCCGTGGTCGTCTACGGCGCGATTGCCACCGCGGAACGCGCCATACTCAGAACCTATGCCCCGGAGCAGGTCACATGACAAAAGCCGTCTTTGCCATTCCAGGCAACAAGGATCGTCGCACAGGCGGCTTCATCTACGAAGCCCGCGTGCTGGCGGAATTGAACGCGATGGGATGCACCACCCGGCATTTGCAACTGCCCGACAGCTTTCCCGACCCGACGCACGAGGATATGGCACGCACGCTGACAGACTTGCACGCTATTCCCGCCGATCAGGTGATCATTCTGGACGGACTGGTCTTTGGGGCAATTGATCCGGCGGGCCTTGCGCAGGTTCCGGCCCCAGTCATCGCGATGATCCACCACCCGCTTGGGTTGGAAACCGGGCTGCCTGCGGATCGGGCCGCTCATCTGCTGCGCAACGAAGCCGCAGCATTGCAGCATGCCGCCCACACCATGGTGCCCAGTCCCGAGACAAAGGCGATCCTGTGTCGCGACTTTGGGGCGGTACCCGACCAGATCAGCATCGCACCACCCGGATTTGACAGACCGATCGTAGATTTGCGCCCAACCGATCCCCCTCTGATCCTGTCGGTTGGGCTGCTGGCCCCGCGCAAAGGGCACGACGTGTTGCTGGACGCGTTGGGGGGTATCTTTGATCTGAACTGGCAGGCCGAGATCGTCGGCAGGACATATGATCAGACCTATGCCGGCAGGCTGCTGTCCCAAACCCGTGACCTTGGCCTCGATAAGCGCGTGACCTTTGCAGGCGAATTGGATCAACGTGCATTGACCCAGCGATTCAACGCCGCCTGCGTCTTTGCGCTGGCCACCCGGTACGAGGGCTACGGCATGGTGCTGAGCGAGGCGATGTTTTACGGTCTTCCGATCGTGACATGCCGCTCCGGTGCGGTGCCAACGACGGTCGGTGATGCGGCAAGGCTTGTAGACGCCGACGACGCCGGTGCGTTTGCGCAAGGGTTGCGCGACGTGCTTGGCAATCGGGAAGAGGCCGCCCGGCTGTCCGGGCTTGCGCGCGCGCGGGCCGAAACGCTGCCCATGTGGGCGGACACGGCCCGGGCCTTTGCAGATCAGGTCAAGGCGCTGATGCACGGTGGGGCCGTCATGCCACACTCCGATTGAACGGCTTGGCCAATCCGTGATGACCCTGGCATCAAAACTTGCATAAAACAGATTGTTACAGGTCAAGGCCCGCCGACCCGGCAGCACGCTCATCGATCAATGATGCGTTGATGCTCCAACCTGTATCAGCGATCTCCTCCGCGGCGGGCATCCCTGATCGCGGCTTCACAGTCTTTTGGGTCGTTTGGATCGCATGAGGCCGTGGACGGGCCTACGCGGATATACATCTTTTCAAAGGTCCGATCGCCGCGCTGAATTGTCTTGATGGTGGCGGGCAGGGATTTTCCCTTATGGGTGAATGTCGTCTCTTGTTCACTGATGACTTTGGCCATGGCCAAGGTGGGAAAACACATCAGAATGGCGACAAACACTCTCATTTTTTGGAACTCCAGCTTTGCGTGAATAGAGGAATTGGGGATTGAGCCACTCAACCGATAATTGTTGCTGCGTTGCAGAAAAATCAAGCCTTTCGAACAGGAAAAGCAAAATCCCGGAGGCACGGGACAACATGCAAGCGCCGGGAAAGGCGCATGCGATCTGCCCGCTGGCAACACACCGTGACATCAGGGCGTTGCCGCACGCGCAGGTGTCGCTGTTTTGTCGGCAATGGCGTTTGCCGCAGCGCGCGCTTTTGCGCTCTGCGCGTCGGCAGTTTCGAAACGCAGCACGCTTAAGGCACTGTTCATGCCTGCATGCCTAAACTGCGAGGTGGAGGCGAAATGACGGGCAGACCTATGAACGCGAACCAGTTTTTGACTGAGGTGACTGCCGCGCGCGCGGCCCCGGGGCTGTGGGCACCTGATCTGTGCGTGCATTGCGGACCCGCGGATAAAACGGCGCGCTGTCACAGCATGTGCTTGGACTGCCGGGCCACCCCCCTCTTGGGAGGCAGGTGTGAGTAGCATTCCCCATCAACCGAATCCCACCCTGCCAATCAAGGTCGTGGTCGTCGACGATTCACTGACGATACGTCGCTGGCTCAGCGGCGTGCTGGCGCAGGATTCGCGTTTGGAAATTGTCGGCATGGCCGGATCGGCGCAAGAAGCCCGCGAAATCATCAAAGCCACCGAACCCGACATTCTGACACTGGATATCGAGATGCCGGGCATGGACGGGCTTGAATTCCTGACCCACCTGATGCGGCTGCGCCCCATGCCTGTCGTGATGCTGGCCAGTGGCATTTGGGGCGAAAACGCCGTGGCAAAACGCGCGATGGAAATCGGCGCGGTTGCTTGCATCTCCAAGCCGCAGTTTCCAACGCAGGAAAGTATGAACGCGCTGTGCGACAACATATTTGCCGCAGCAACCGGTCAATCCGTCTCCGCGTCCAAGCGCGAGAAACGTAACACCGGTTTTGCGGATAAGGTTCTTTTGGTTGGCGCGTCCACCGGCGGCGTGGCAGCGATCGAAACCTTCCTGGAAAGCCTGGGTCGATCCGACATTCCACCGATCGTTATTGCGCAACATATGCCACAGCAATACCTGGACAGTTTCGCGCGCCGCCTTGATCGCATGGGCACGCACGATGTTCAGCTGTCCAGCCATAACATGCAGCTTGCACCCGGGCATATCCGGATTGCGCCCTCACAAAGGCATCAGACCTGTGTGGCATGGCACAACAACGCATGGCACATCCGGGAAACCGAAAGTCAGGCCGACCAGACCTATTGCCCGTCTGTTGATGTGCTTTTTGCGTCAGCTGTGCCCTGGGCCAAACAGGTTGGCGCAGTCATCCTGACCGGGTTGGGAAGTGACGGGGCCAAAGGCATGCTTTCCTTACGCCAGCAAGGGGCGCGCACTTTGGCTCAGTCACGGGAAAGTTGCGTTGTATATGGCATGCCCGGTGCGGCACATGCATTGGAAGCATCAGAAAACGAGGCACCGATCGAGCGTATTGGATTGGAGATCCTGTCCGCGATGCAACAAGAACAAACCAAGGTCAAAACCTCATGAAATGCGAACGTATTCACATTGTGCAGGGTCAATATGCAACCGCATCCGGTCCAGATGCGATCATTTCCACATTGCTGGGGTCCTGCGTCGCTGTCTGTCTTTGGGATGAAGACCTCGGGATCGGTGGCATGAACCATATGTTGCTGGCAAAAAGCAGCGCGGGGGATCATGCCCGCACCCTTTCGGGCATGCAGGCAATGGAGCTTCTGATCAATGACCTTCTCAAGCAAGGCGCAATGCGCAACCGCCTGAAAGCAAAAGCATTTGGCGGTGCCAGCATGGTGGAGGGGTTGTCTGACGTTGGCCAGCAAAACGCAGAGTTCACAGAACACTTTCTGGCTCAGGAGGGCATACCTCTCACCACGGCATCTTTCGGTGGAACCCAAGCCAGGAGTGTAAGGTTTTGGCCCGCAAACGGACGCGCCTTGCAAAAACTGACCAACGCCAACGTCGATGTCGTCGAGGTCAAGGCACCGGCGTCCACGGCACAAGACGTGGAACTGTTCTAGGGTTCACAAGACGAGGTGATGAACATTCGGTGGACGTTGGCAATGAGGTGGTCGCCGTCCGAGTTGAGTTTTGGTCGCCAGCGACAGTTGCACCGTCCAGAGTAGATCAAACTCCGTCATTCACCCACAAGGCATCCGACTGAGAGAGTCAGAAAATGTCGACTGAGCCCCCGGCAGGGGGCTTGTCGTTGACCTGTTGATGTAACAGCGTCTGCGTTGCTTTGAGTTTGAGAAGGCTCAAGGCCTCGGCACGAGACTCGTCAGGGCCAGCAAGTGCCGCACTGAGGTTTGCCAGGTCACAAAGCGACTGGTGCAGACTGTCCAGTTTTTGCAAATCATGGATGACAGAAGGAGAAAGTGAATCGCGTGTGGCACCCGTCAAATTGGACACTGACGTTCCAATTTGGGCTGTGTCGGATGCCAGCTCGAGAAGCCGGTTCGCCATGTTTTTGAGTATGTCAACGTCGTCCAACGCAACATGTGAAGTGGCTTGCATCAAAGAGGCCCAACAACGGTTTCAATGCACTTTCGCAAATCATGCGCCTCGAACGGTTTCTTGAGGTAATTGTTCATACCCAACTTTCTGCCGTAGTCGATGATCTGTTGCTCGGCGCGTCCGGTTATCAGGATGAAACCTATGCCTTTGGTTTTTGCTCCACTGCGCAAGTTGTGCAACAGCTTGAGGCCATCCATGTTCGGCATATTGTAGTCCGATATGACCAGATGAACCGGAGCACGGGACAAAACCTCCAGAGCGTTCGCACCGTCCTCGGCGGTAGAAACGTGGCGCACACCCAAGGCGTCAAGCGTTTGGGTGATGATGCCGCGGCTCGTCGACATATCATCAACCACCATGATGCGAATTTGATCACGAAGTGCCATAAATTCCTCCAGATACGATGGACGACTGCTGCTTGGATCCATCATCTTTTTGATAGGCGGTGGTGCCTATTGTCTTGAAACCGAACTTTGCCGGCGTCGCTATTCGTTCGGAATGACCCAGAAACAGCAAACCACCTGGTTTGAGCATCTGATGAAACCGCGGCCAGAGCTCTTCTTGCGTTTCGACATCAAAATAGATCACCACATTGCGGCAAAATATTGCGTCAAACTGATGTTGCATTGGCCATTGCGCCAGCAGGTTGAGTTCTCGGAAGGAAATTTGGTCACGGATCGTGTCATTGACACGCCATGACGTCTCGTCCGCTTGCAGAAACTGTTTTTGCAAACTTGATGGTATGCCCGAAACAACTCGCGTTTCATAAACCCCGTCTCTGGCAAAAGTGACGACCTTGGGATCAACATCCGTGGCAAGGATTTTGAAATCACTATCCCGCAATGTCGGTTCGTGACCAATCAAGTGCATTGCGATCGAATACGGTTCCTGGCCGTTGGAACATCCCGCGGACCAGATGCGTATCCGGTCTTTTGCTGCAATGCGGGACTTCAAGTTCGGCAGCATATGCGCAGAAAGCATTTCAAAGTGATGCGGCTCACGAAAGAAATGCGAAACATTCGTCGTCAATGCGGAAATCATGCATCTCTTTTCATCAGCTCCATGGGCTGAACACACGAGATCAGAATAAGCGTTGAAGTCCGTCAAGTTGAGTTCGTTCAGGCGGTGTCGCAATCTGGACTGAACCATCTTCATCTTTTCCGGTGCAATATTCAGCCCGAATTCCCGACGCGCAAGTTCAGCAATTGCGTCAAACGCGCGTTGCTCCAAGTCTGCGTATGATTGCTCCGCATCCATCAAGCAGCTTCGCTTTGGGCAAGTTGAACAGTTGTTGGAAGGTCCAGGACCCGGATCATCCGGTCATCAATCACTGTAAGCGATCGAATAACTGCCGGCACAGCTTGGCTGGCGGAGTCCGGCGGTGGCTGAAGTGCGTCTCGTTGCACGGTAATGATGTCCGAGACAGCATCAACCAACAGCCCTGTCATCGTTTCACCTTGTTTCACAACAATTATGACGTTCCGGTCGGAATGCTCTCGGCGGGGCAAGCCCAACCTTTCCGCCAAGTCCATGACCGGCAAAACGGTACCGCGTAAATTGATCACCCCACACATGAAGCTGGGTGCGTGTGGCATCGGGGTCGCCTTCGTCCAGCTCCTGATTTCGCGCACACTCATTATGTTGAGTGAGTACTCCTGCTCGCTGAGTTGGAACGTGAGCAATTCAACTGTTTCGGTGTCTGCTGTTTCTTCTTGTGACATGTCATGCTTTCAGTTTTTGCGGAACAAGAGGATTTACATCATTGGCCTTCGAAATGATGTCGGAGGGGTCGAGAATGAGGGCGATTTGTCCGTCACCGAGGATCGTCGCCGCCGCAATGCCCGGGGCGCGATAGAAGGTATCGTCGAGTCCTTTGATGACGACTTGCCTTTGGTCCTGAATCTCGTCGACGATCAAGGCACCAAGGCTGCCGTCCTCGTGGGAGATGAGCAGGCCAACGGATCCCACGTAGCTTTCCTTCTTGTCACGGTATCCAAGAAGATGGCCGAGATCGAATAGGGGGACAAATCCGGTTCTGATGCGAACGACATCGACACCAGGTTGGATTGTGTTAAGCGAGTCCTTTGACAGGCTCATGGTTTCCGCAACCACGTTGAGCGGCAGAACGAGCGTTTCACCCGCCACTTCGACAACCATACCGTCTAGTACGGCAAGTGTCAGTGGTAACGAGATGGAGAAAACTGTACCTTGACCGGGTTCCGACGTGATAGAGATGCGGCCCCCCAAGGATTGAATCGATGTTCTGACAACATCCATGCCAACGCCACGACCAGACAAGTCTGAGACTGAGCTGGCGGTTGAAAACCCTGGTAAAAACAACAAGTTGTCAATCTCACTGTCCGTCAGAACAGAGTCCTTGGGGATCAGTCCCTTCTCAACTGCTATCTGCTGCACCCGAGGCCGATTGATTCCGGCACCATCGTCGGACACGTCAATGACAACGCGCCCAGACCTGTGCGCTGCGGTCAGGCGAACAGTTCCACCGGGTGATTTGCCTGCGGCGAC
>JBCBDZ010000124.1:0-9877 GCA_038529225.1 Pseudomonadota bacterium
CGGTTTCGACGCCTGCCGGGATGTTCACGCTCAACGACCGGTCCTTTTCCACACGACCCGCGCCATTGCAGACCTTGCACGGGTTCTGGATGATCTGGCCCAGACCGCCGCATGTGGGGCAGGTCCGTTCGACTGTGAAGAAGCCCTGCTGCGCGCGGACCTTGCCCATGCCCGAACAGGTGGGGCACGTGGTGGGTTCGGAGCCGCCTTCAGCGCCCGACCCATCGCAGCTGTCACAGCTGACGGATGTCGGAACGTTGATCGTTTTTTGCAAGCCTGCAAAGGCATCTTCGAGCGTGACCCGCAGATTGTAACGCAAGTCAGAGCCGCGCGCAGCCCGACGTCCACCGCCGCCGCGCTGGCCCCCCATGAAGTCACCAAAGAGGTCGTCAAACACGTCCGAAAAGGCAGAGCCGAAGTCGCCTTGCTGGCCGCCAAAGCCGCCGCCGGGCCGTCCGCCGCCACCACCCATGCCGCCCTCGAACGCCGCATGGCCAAAGCGGTCATAAGCCGCCTTTTTCTCGGGGTCCTTCAGTATGTCATAGGCCTCGTTGGCCTCTTTGAACTGCGCTTCGGCGTCCGGTTTGTCTGCGTTACGGTCCGGGTGCAGTTCTTTTGCCTTCGAGCGAAAGCCTTTTTTGATCTCGTCAGCGCTGGCGCCTTTTTTGACACCCAGCACATCGTAATAGTCACGTTTTGCCATGGATCACATCCTTTAGCTGGAACGTCGTGGGGCCGGTCCTGTGCGAACCGGCCCCGTGATTGGTTCCTTTAGCGACACCGCTTAGGCGCGCTTGTCGTTGTCCAGGTCTTCGAACTCGGCATCGACAATGTCGTCGTCCGCATCGCGGGGCTCATCAGCACCGGCAGGCTCATCATCGCCCTCTTCCTGTGCTGCTTTATAGATCGCCTCGCCCAGTTTCATGGCCGCTTCGGTCACGTTCTGGATGCCGGATTTGATCTTGTCCGCGTTGTCGGTCTCCAACTCGTCCTTGAGCGCAGCAATCGCCAGTTCGATCGCTTCGATCGTCGTCGGGTCGACCTTGTCGCTATGCTCTTCCATGGACTTTTCGGTCGAGTGGATGAGGCTTTCAGCCTGGTTTTTGGACTCAATCAGTTCGCGACGTTCCTTGTCCGCCTCGGCGTTATCCTCGGCGTCCTTGACCATTTGCTCGATGTCATCATCGGACAGACCGCCAGAGGCCTGGATCGTGATCTGCTGTTCCTTGCCGGTGCCTTTGTCTTTGGCACCAACCGACACGATGCCGTTGGCGTCGATGTCAAAGGTCACTTCGATCTGCGGCATGCCGCGTGGCGCAGGCGGGATGTTTTCGAGGTTGAAGGCACCAAGGATCTTGTTGTCCGAGGCCATTTCGCGCTCACCCTGGAACACACGGATTGTCACGGCGTTCTGGTTGTCTTCCGCAGTGGAGAAGATCTGCGATTTCTTCGTCGGGATAGTCGTGTTGCGGTCGATCAGGCGTGTGAAGACCCCACCCAGCGTCTCGATGCCGAGGGACAGAGGTGTCACGTCAAGCAGAACCACGTCCTTGACGTCGCCTTGCAGAACGCCGGCCTGAATGGCGGCACCCATGGCAACCACTTCGTCGGGGTTCACACCTTTGTGGGGTTCTTTGCCGAAGAACTTTGTCACTTCTTCAACGACTTTGGGCATGCGGGTCATACCGCCGACCAGAACCACTTCATCAATGTCAGAAGCTGACAGGCCGGCGTCTTTCAATGCGGCCTGGCAGGGCTTCATCGACGCCTTGATCAGGTCACCCACAAGGCTTTCCAGCTTGGCGCGGGTCAGTTTCATCACCATGTGCAGCGGCTGGCCGTTGCTGCCCATCGAGATGAAGGGCTGGTTGATTTCTGTCTGGCTGGACGACGACAGTTCGATCTTGGCCTTCTCGGCCGCCTCTTTCAGACGTTGCAGGGCCATCTTGTCGGCTGTCAGGTCGACCGAGTGCTCTTTTTTGAACTCGTCCGCGAGGTAGTTCACGATCCGCATGTCAAAGTCTTCACCACCCAGGAACGTGTCACCGTTGGTGGATTTCACTTCGAACAGGCCGTCGTCGATTTCGAGGATGGTCACGTCGAAGGTACCGCCACCAAGGTCATAGACCGCGATGGTTTGGCTGTTCTCTTTGTCCAGACCGTAGGCTAGCGCGGCAGCGGTCGGTTCGTTGATGATCCGCAGCACTTCGAGGCCGGCGATTTTGCCTGCATCTTTGGTTGCCTGGCGCTGGGCGTCGTTGAAGTAAGCCGGGACAGTGATGACCGCTTGGGTCACATCTTCGCCGAGATAGCTTTCGGCGGTTTCTTTCATCTTGCCGAGGATGAAGGCGGAGATTTGGCTCGGCGAGTATTTTTCGTCACGGGCTTCGACCCATGCGTCGCCATTGCCGCCATCGATCACGTTGAATGGCAGGTTTTTCTTATCCTTGGCCAAATCCGCATCGTCATTGCGGCGGCCAATCAGGCGTTTGACGCCAAAAATTGTGTTGTCGGGGTTGGTGACCGCTTGCCGTTTGGCCGGCTGGCCGACGAGGCGTTCGCTTTCCGTGAAGGCGACGATGGACGGTGTTGTCCGCGCACCTTCGGCGTTTTCGATCACGCGAGGCTGGCTGCCATCCATGATGGCGATGCAGCTGTTTGTTGTTCCAAGGTCAATACCAATGACTTTAGCCATGTTTTTTCGATCCCTTTATCTCGTTCAAGGCGATGACACGAAGCGTCGACCCGAAGTCGGCATCGACGCCACGATTGTTTGCGCAAGATTCTTCGCGCGCTGCGGCGTATATAAGGAGGGTCATTTGACGCTGCAACCGTTCTGGCAAAGCGGAATTCGCCAAAATTGCACATAAAGCGGAGAAGAGGGCTGATGCGGGCGCACATTCGGGGATTTGATATCTACAAGAGCCATTTGGATGGCGCTGCACAGGCCGGTCTGGTTGCAGATGTGCGTGATATTGCCAAACAGGCGCCGATGTTTTCGCCACAAACACCCTATGGCAAGCCGATGTCGGTGCGCATGACGTCGGCCGGGGCGTTGGGTTGGTATGCGGATCGCTCGGGCTATCGCTATGCGCCGACCCATCCTGATGGCGGGCCGTGGCCTGCGATCCCGATGTCGGTTCTGCGGCTTTGGCATACACTCACGGGACTTGAGCGGGCCCCGGATTGCTGTCTGGTCAACTACTACGGTGAAGGTGCCCGCATGGGGATGCATCAGGACAGGGACGAGGCCAGTTTTGACTGGCCCGTTCTGTCGGTATCGCTTGGTGATGCAGGGCTGTTCCGCATCGGCAACACAACGCGCGGCGGCAAGACAGAGTCGCTGTGGCTGGAAAGCGGCGACGTGGTGGTCATGGGCGGTGCGGCCCGGCTGACCTATCACGGGGTGGACCGCATCCGGTTTGGGTCATCTTCTCTTTTGCCCAAGGGTGGGCGGATCAACCTGACCTGTCGTGTGGTGTTGTAAGGGGCGCTGGTTTTTTCGGCTGCGCGGGCCATGAGTCACGGATGGGCGCGGGATTGGTTGGAGTTTGGCAGTGTGGACAAAGCTGCCTTTTGTTCCGTTTCAATAAAAGTCGCCTCTGTAGAAATCCGGTGATCGTCAATGGCTTTAAGGGCGCTTCACAAAGTCGTTGAGTACCCAGCTTTTCTCGAAATAAGCCTCTTTGGGGTCGTAAAGTCGAAAATAGGCAAACCAAGTTTGGCCTTCTGCTATCTGTATCCAGTTATTTTCCATCGCTTCTGGCGCTTCGGGTCCAACATACAGCGTGGTTGTGCCATCCGGGTTGGTCACGATCTCGTTTGCTGAATTCACTTTCGCTGAACGTTGGTCATTGCGGATGATCGTTCGCGTATGGCTGTCATAAACCGTAAGGGCCCAGAACTGCTGCGCCGGGACATCAGCAGGCACATCCAATGTGTAAGTGTTCCCACCAGCGAAACCGTGGCCATCAGCGTCTTCGTACTGGCCGAGATAAACGGACCCCGGGCCGGGTTCCTCAAGCTTCATCGCGTAGGTCGATCCGATGGCCTCATGAAACCATGATGCCCGTTCGAACAATTCGCCGTAGGTCGGCTGGGTCTGGTCTGGCGAGTTGATGAGAGCGACGTACCACCGGCGGTCTTCATAGAACCTTGCGCCTTCGAAACGTTTTTTGAATGCGTTGTTGATCGCCATCAAGTAGCCTACACGTTCTGCCTCCATGAGCAGTTTCTCCTGCTTGGGCGTGGGCTCGAACGGTTTGCCTTTTTCGATTCCTAAGTCCCGCAGGATGGCGTGGAAAAAGACATCGCGGTCCTGCATGACTTCGCGCTGTATGATTTCGTTCAGGTTTTCCTAAAATTCGATGCCGTGGGGCTGAGCCTGAATGAAGACATCCTTAGATTTCCTGAGCTTCTCTCTGCCGGCTAACTCTGGCTTGAGGTAAGGGTAGCTGTCGAACTGCGCATTAATCCGGTCGTGTTCTTCGCCCTGATCGGAGAGATTGCGCGTGCCAAGCCACACAACATTCGTGGGCGAGTGTACAACGGTATAACTGCCGTCATGGTACGGTACGTCTTGATCCGGGCCTACGATCAGCAGCTTCAGACCGTCGCCTTTGTCCGCTCCGGTCACACCGGTGTCCAGGATCGGGCGTTGCCATTGGTCCCCGACATATCCTGCTGTCGGCCCCGGCGGGATGACCCAAACAGCCGGACCATGTACCGCCGTGTCAACAAAAGAAATCACGTAAGTTACCCGCGTATTGGGAGTCAGGATACCGGACGCTTCCTCATAGCCCTGATAAAGTGAAATCTGACCATCAAGGCTGGAGTCTGCGCCCATGTCGACATTGGCATTTTCCCACCCTTTCAACCCCATTGCAGGCATGGCCCAGAGATAGCTTAACACTGCCCCGTAGTAATCCATTGCGGCAAAGAGCCGTTCTGATGATTCCGGCGTCGGAACACCATTGATCATTTCGATGTCGCCAACGCTGTACATGTCCGTGTCTTTGGCGTGAACTGCCGGGGCAAGTGCCATTGCTGCGACATAAAAAAGGGTGGCGATCTTCATTCTGATCTCCGTTGGAACCATTTTTTCCGAGGCGCATTTCGCCGTAGACGCATAACCCATCTATAGTCTTGTGGTGAACAAGTGATTGCAGTTTTGATGCACCAGTGGTGCACAGACTCTGAAACTCGCCTCTGTTTCGCTTCCTGACTCAAAAGCTGCCGTTTGAGACGTTTGAAGTATCCGCTATTTCGGGCTCAGACAAGACATGCGCCGCTGTACCATTCCCATTGCTGCAACTGCGCTGCACCTTTGACAAACCTTACCGCCGCGCGTTCCAGCTGACCGATGCGTGCCTGCGGGTGTAGAATTCGCCCATCAGCCCGATCATCACGAACACGACCCCGACCCAGAACCCGTATTCCCACGAGGTGTGTCGGGGGCTGTAGTTGATGAACGTGAATCCCCGTGCCTGATCGATAAAGTGGAACAGCGGGTTCCAGTCGAACATCGCGATCATGAAGCTGGGCAGTGAATTGGCGACAAACATCTTGCCCGATGCGATCATGTTGGCGCGTTGGTAGACTTGGGTAAAGATCGACACGAAAGTTGGAAACCAGGGCTTGATGGCCAGCAGGACCAAACCCAGTGCCGCCCCCGTAAACCAGGACAACAGCACCATGCCAAAGGCGGGAAAGGGTTGTTCGATCACCACAGGGGTGAACGCGACGTGGTAAATGAACAGGATCACGAACAGCGACAGCACCTGAATGTAGAGGGCCCCCAAGGCCGCCGAAAAGATCGAAACGATCGTGTTCATCGGTGCGTGCAGCATCATCGGGCTTGCCGGCCCTTCTGATCCGACCACCGCCGTCACCGTCTTGGTGTGCGTCATGAACAGGAAGATCCCGGACATGATGTAGAGCAGGAAATCCCCGCGCACCGCCGCACCTCGCAGTCCCAGCACGGTGAACATCACGTAGAACGCCAGCACGAGGATGACCATTTGCAGAATGTTCATCACGATGGCCATGAACGCATTGTTGTGGGTCTTGCGCACTGACCGCACGATCGAGTGGTAGATCACATCCGACATCGCCAGGGCGATGCCCAGGTTCGATTGCGGTTTGCGCGTGGATTGAAACATGTGCGTTGCTGCCTCGGGTCGCGATTATCTACGCAGGGAAATCTTGCCGTTCCGTTAGCACCGCAGCATAAGGACCTCTGAGTTGTTTTTCAACAAATGCCCGGCCTAGGAGCGGTTTTATGACATATGAAGACTTGGTACCTGTGATGCGAAAGCTTGCTCTTGAGGCGGGTGACAAGATCATGGAGATTTATGGAACCGACGATTTCGATGTGAAGTCGAAGTCTGACGACAGCCCTGTCACTGCGGCCGATGAAGCGGCGGATGCGTTGATTTCCGATGGGCTTCGTGCCGCGTTTCCCGATGTCATGCTGGTCACGGAAGAACAAGCGGCCACCCATGCCACGACCGGCGACACGTTCCTGATCGTTGATCCGCTGGATGGCACCAAGGAATTCGTGCATCGCCGCGGTGATTTTACCGTCAACATCGCGTTGGTCGAGGCTGGCGTACCCACCCGCGGTGTCGTCTATGCCCCGGCCAAGGGTCGCATGTTCTTTACGCAGGCCGATGGGCAGTCTGTCGAGGAAACAGGTGCCTTTGACAAGGATACCGTCGGAGACGTGACTCCGATGCGTGTCGCTGACAGCGATAACGCGGCCTTGCTTGTTGTGGCCTCGAAGTCGCACCGGGATCAGGCGACAGACGACTACATCAACAAATACAGTGTCGCGGACATGAAAAGCGCCGGTTCGTCTCTGAAATTCTGTCTGGTTGCCACTGGCGAGGCGGATTTGTATCCGCGTGTGGGCCGCACGATGGAGTGGGACACAGCCGCCGGCCACGCTGTTTTGGCCGGTGCGGGGGGCCGTGTTGTGCGTTTTGATAACCACGCGCCTCTGGTTTACGGCAAAGACGGATACGCAAACCCATTCTTTATTGCATATGCGCCCTCGGTTGATCTGAAACCTGCCTGATGTCCGTCCTTCTGGTCATCCCGGCGCGCTATGCATCGAGCCGCTATCCAGGCAAGCCCCTCGTGCCGCTGACCGGCGCCACGGGTGTTGCCCAAAGCCTGATCGAGCGCAGCTGGCGCGCGGCCATGCAGGTGTCGGGAATCGACCGTGTGGTGGTTGCGACGGATGATGAGCGCATCAGCACAGCTGCTGAGGCCTTTGGGGCGGACGTTGTCATGACCTCCGAGGCGTGCGGCAATGGAACCGAGCGATGTGCAGAAGCCCATGCCAAGCTGGGTGGCGCTTATGACATCGTGGTGAATCTGCAAGGGGATGCGCCGCTGACACCTGCGTGGTTCATCGAAGGGCTGGTAGATGGTCTGCGTGCTGCCCCCGAGGCAGAGATTGCCACGCCGGTGCTGCGCTGTGATGGTGCCACGCTCAACGGGTTTGTCGAGGACCGCAAGGCGGGTCGCGTTGGCGGCACAACGGCAGTGTTCGGAGCGCAGAACGAGGGGCTCTACTTTTCCAAAGAGGTGATCCCGTACACCAATGAAACTTACCCGGATGATGCTGAAACGCCCGTATTTCATCATGTTGGGGTCTATGCCTACCGCCCTGCGGCCCTTGCCGCGTATCCGGACTGGTCTGTTGGTCCCCTTGAGACACTGGAAGGGCTGGAACAGCTCCGGTTTCTTGAGAATGGCCGTCAGGTCCTGTGTGTTGAAGTCCACGCGCGCGGGCGGCAGTTCTGGGAGTTGAACAACCCAGCCGACGTTCCGCGGATCGAGGCAATGATGGCGCAGATGGGTCTGGAATGACATGCCCCCCGGTCAGCGTCGTGGTTGTCAGCCGCGACCGGCCAGAAGCCTTGGTGCGCTGCATCACAGGTGTGTTGCAGGTTCAGTATGCGCCCTTTGAAATAGTGGTCGTGACCGACGCGGCGGGCTGTGCGGCCGTTGCGCGCTGGGCCGAACACATCAAGATCGTGCCTTTCGATCGTCCCAACATTTCCGAGGCCCGCAATCTTGGGATCAGTCATGCAGCGGGGGATATCGTGGCCTTCATCGATGATGATGCGGTGCCCGAACCAAGCTGGCTGACCCATCTTGCGGCTCCTTTTGAGCAGGCGGACGTGGCTGCGACAGGCGGTTTTGTACGTGGACGCAATGGTATCTCGTTTCAGTGGCGCGCGCGCAGTGTGGACAATACCGGCGCGACCGCCCCGCTTGACGTGCATCCGGAACAGGCGACTGTTCTGTTTCCAAAAGGGCGGCGCGCGATAAAAACCGAAGGTACGAATATGGCGGTGCGCCGCGGTGTGTTGTGTGCCCTTGAAGGGTTTGATCCCGCGTTTGCCTTTTTCCTGGATGAAACCGACCTGAACCTGCGCCTTGCACGCGCGGGTCATGCCACGGCCATTGTACCCTTGGCCGAGGTGCATCATGGATTTGCCGCCAGCGCGCGGCGCCGTGTAGACCGCACACCCCGGGACCTTTTCGAAATCGGTGCAAGCTGGGCTGTGTTCCAGCGCAAACACATGGATTCGATCGCATGGGACGAACATTGGCACGGTATCCGCCATGCCCAAAAGCTCCGTTGTGTGGCGCATATGGTGGCCGGGCGGCTGGTTCCGGGGGATGTCGGGCGCCTCTTGCGCGGTTTGGATGCGGGATATGTCGACGGGTCGCGGCGCCCGCGCGGTGGAGCGCGGGTTTTGGAGACGGCTATTGCACCTTTCAAACCAGTCTCCGGGCCTCGTCGTGCAAGTGTCCTGATCGCCGGGCGCATCTGGCAACGCAAAAAACTGCGATTCGAGGCAGCACGGCGAGTCGCGGAGGGCGAGATGGTGACCCTCATGCTGGTGTCGCCAACAGCAATGTTTCACCACGTGCGGTTTCATGAAGACGGTTACTGGGAACAACGTGGTGGCCTGTTCGGCAGGTCGGATCGGTCAGACCCATTGTTCGCATTTTGGCGGTTTTCTAAGCGTATTGAACGTGAGCGGCGGCGGACCGCCTACCAGAGGTTGTATTGATGCCAAAACTGACGTGTGTGGGGTATAATTCCCCAGCGGCCCGACAAATTCAGGAATTGGACATCTTACGGTCGTAATCTATGAGTAATCATGTCCGAACACGGGCAATTTGAAATGCGAGGCTAATATGCGCAAAAAGGTAACAAAGGCGATCTTTCCGGTTGCCGGACTTGGGACGCGGTTTTTGCCGGCAACCAAATCGGTGCCAAAGGAAATCATGACACTGGTCGATCGTCCCTTGATCCAATACGCCATCGACGAGGCGCGCGCGGCTGGCATTAAGGAATTCATTTTTGTGACCTCGCGCGGCAAAGGCGCGCTTGAGGACTACTTTGACCACGCACCCACGCTTGAGCAGGAGTTGCGCAAGAAGGGCAAGGACCAATTGCTGGAGGTCCTCAAGGACACCAACATGGACAGCGGGGCTATCGCCTATATTCGGCAGCACAAGGCGCTGGGCCTTGGCCATGCGGTCTGGTGTGCGCGCCGTCTGATCGGCAACGAACCGTTTGCGGTGATCCTGCCCGATGACGTGATTGCGGCAGAAACCCCTTGCCTTCAGCAAATGGTCGAAGCGTATTCCGAAACCGGCGGCAACATGGTGGCAGCGATGGAAGTGCCCCCTGAAAAGGCGTCAGCCTATGGTGTCCTGGATGTGCAGAAGGAAAATGGGCAGATTGTCGAAGTGGCCGGCATGGTTGAAAAACCGCCCGTTGGAGAGGCGCCATCAAACCTTGCGGTGATCGGCCGATACATCCTGTCCCCGAACGTTCTGCGCTCGC
>JBCBDZ010000125.1:0-9803 GCA_038529225.1 Pseudomonadota bacterium
ATCCCGGAAGCGGTGGCAAAGCCGTCCTCGGCCCCTTCCAGCATCGCGATGCGTTCCTCGAACATCCGCACTGTGGGATTGCCGTAGCGGGCGTAGATGAATTCGTCCTCGCCTGCGGCCTCGAACCGCTGTGCGGCGGCTTCGGCATTGTCATAGACAAAACCCTGCGTCAGAAAGATCGCTTCGCTGACTTCTCCATATTGGCTGCGGCGCGTGCCACCATGCACAGCGCGGGTGCGCGGGTTCCAGTTGTCGCTCATGAGCGTGCTCCATATTCACCGGGCCTGAAGTCGGGGTCAGGCCACAAAAAACCCCCAGACGCGGTCAAGCGAAAGGGGGGCTTTCATCCTGACCTTTTAGCGGAGTTTTCCAACCAGCCTCTTGATCCAAAGCGTTGGGGTGGCCCGCAATCCGGTAACAAATCGCCACGGTGCATGGGGTACGACCAGAAGTGTTGCACGTCAACACCGTCACGGTGCTGTAACCTTAAATTCATCTGCACGTCATATGTCTCGTCCATAGCGGCCCCACTAGATGTGGTAGGAGGTGCTGAAATGCCGATCCTGAGACTGAATGCAGGCCCCGGCGGTCTGACAGTGCATGGCTCGCCCGCCGCGGCCTTGCCCATGGTCAGGACCGCCGCACGCGGAACCGGGCCGATCATGGTGCTGATCCACGGGTTCAAATATGACCCCGAGCATACGTCCTTTTCGCCGCACACATCAATTTTCGGGACCGAGATGCATCACCACAAGGATGGCAACGTTCAGTGGTTGCGGCATCTGGGCTTTTGCAGCGGGAACGCGCATGAAGGACTTGCCATTGCCTTTGCGTGGCGGGCACGGGGCAATCTGTGGCGCGCCGAACGTGCCGCACGTGTGGCGGGACAACGTCTGGGCGAGGTGCTTGCGCTGATCCGGCGCGTTGCACCGCACCGCCCGATCCACGTGATCAGCCACTCGATGGGGTCCGAAGTCATCTTCGAGGCGCTGCAGTCGCTGCCCGCACATGCCGTGCATCGCATCATCGCCCTTTCGGGGGCCACATATGCCACACGCGCGATGGACGCGATGCAAAGCCGGGCGGGGCGCACGGCTGAATTGTTCAACATCACCAGCCGCGAAAACGACGTTTTTGATTTCATGTACGAGCGCCTGATCGCACCCCCAATACCGGGAGATCGGGCAATGAGCATGGGGCTGGACCTGCCCAATGTCGTCAATCTGCAACTCGACTGTGCCCGCACCCTGGCTGCTCTGACGCGATTTGGTGGGCATGTCGCGCCACCTTTGCGGCGGATGTGTCATTGGTCAGGCTACACCCGCCCCGGCGTGCTGCGCTTTTACGCCCATGCGCTGCGCAATCCGCAGGCGGTTTCCGTGCCCACGCTGCGGCGGGTCTTGCCCGAGACGGTTGCGCCGCGCTGGTCACGCCTGTTTGCGCCACCCAAACTGGCGATGCCCTTGCCCATCGTGCAGAAAACAGCATCATGATCCTCTGAAATCTCGGAGGACGTCCACATGATCGATCTTTACTTCTGGCCCACGCCGAACGGCTGGAAAGCCTCGATTGCGCTTGAGGAGTTCGGGCTGCCCTATACCACCCATTTGGTCGATATTGGCAATGGGGATCAGTTCAAACCGGAGTTTCTCAAGATTTCTCCCAACAACCGGATGCCTGCGATCACGGACCCGGACGGGCCGGACGGTGCCCCGATCTCGATCTTTGAGTCCGGCGCGATCCTGCAATACCTGGCGCGAAAAACAGGTCGGTTTTGCGGCAGCACCGAGCGGGAGCGGATTGCGGTCGATCAATGGCTGATGTGGCAAATGGGTGGCGTAGGCCCAATGGCAGGGCAGGCCCACCATTTCCTGAAATACGCGCCGCACATGGGGCATGACATTCCTTACGCCAAGGACCGCTACCGCAACGAAACCGGGCGGCTGTACGGGGTTCTGGACCGTCAGTTGGCCGAACACGAATACGTCGCCGGTGACTATTCCATCGCCGACATGGCGATCTGGCCCTGGGCATCCTTGTGGGAAGGGCAGCAACAAACCCTTGAGGACAAACCGCACCTTGCGCGTTGGCTGGACGCGGTGGGTGCGCGCCCTGCGGTTCAGGCCGGTCGTGCGCTGCATGCCGGGTTGCGAAAAGAGCAGCAGGACAAGAAGGGACAGGAGACGCTGTTCCAGCAAAAGAGCTAATGCGCGGGCCAATGTGCGTGGTCTGAAAGGGCTCTTCTTTAAAAATGTGTTAATCTTTCAAATGCCTTACCCGCTTGCCGCAACCCGGCTATGCAGGATTGGCAATGGTATTCTGCGCTGCAGCAAACTATGTCTGCGTCATCGGGAGGACGAAACATCAAACCGATAAGAGGCATGAAATGGCATTCCTGACAGACACACACAGCACCACATTCTCCAACATCTGGGCAAACATCAGCGGATTTTTCGCCATGGTTGGTCGCGCGATGGCCATGTCCACCGCTAACGCGGCAGAAGCACGGTTTCGCCAGATTGAAGCACTGAATGCGAAATCGGATGAAGAACTTGCGGCAATGAACCTGCGCCGCGAAGACATTCCGACATTCGTCTTTCGCGACCTGATGCACCTTTGATCAGCGCACAAGGGCCCGGGTGAACCCCGGGCTTTTTCACATCCGCGCTTGTGACGCTCCGGTGTCGCTTGACACCCCGCGCGCAGCCCTTCAACGCTGTGGGTAATGTTAGACCTGCGCCCCATCGGATACGTGATTGGCCTGCTTGTCGCGATGCTCGGGCTTGCGATGCTGGTGCCGCTGTTCCTTGATCTGGCGGATGGCAACGGGCATTGGGCCGTTTTTGCCCAAAGCGGAATTATCACGCTGGTGGTGGGTGGCATCATTGCCCTGAGCTGTTCCAACAGCGTGGGCGAAGGACTGACCATCCAGCAGACCTTTTTGCTGACCACAGGCGTTTGGCTGGCGCTTCCCATCTTCGGGGCCTTGCCCTTTTACCTTGGCGCAACCGACGCGCGCTTTGTCGATGCGTTCTTTGAGGCGATGTCGGGCCTTACCACGACCGGCTCCACCGTATTTTCCGGGTTGGAAGAGTTGCCGCGCGGCCTTTTGTTGTGGCGCGGGATCCTGCAATGGCTTGGCGGCATCGGTATCATTGTTGTGGCCATGGTGTTCCTGCCTGAACTTCGGGTCGGTGGCATGCAGATTTTCCGCACTGAAGGCTTTGATACTATGGGTAAAATCCTGCCCCGTGCCACGGAAATCGCCAGCCGGATATCGGTCATTTATGTCGGGCTGTCTCTGATTTGCGCCCTGGCTTACGTCAGCGCGGGGATGGGCCCGTTTGATGCGGTTGTCCACGCCATGACCACCATCGCGACCGGCGGATTTGCCAACTACGATGCGTCTTTTGCCGCCTTCAACCCGGCAGTGTCTTATGTGGCCTGCCTGTTCATGATCCTTGCGGCCCTGCCATTCGTGCGTTTTGTCCAACTCAGCGCAGGTACCGCACGCCCATTGTTGCGCGACACGCAGATACATGTGTTTCTGGTCACGGCTTTCATCATTGTCTCTCTGATCACGGGGTGGAACCTGTTGCAGGCGAACGCAAGCGGCGAAGAGGCGTTGCGGCTTGCGATGTTCAATTCTGTATCGCTGCTGACGGGCACCGGCTATGCCAATGCCGATTACAATCAATGGGGCAGTTACGCGATTGCGGTGTTGTTCTTTACCGGTCTCATTGGCGGTTGCGCCGGCTCGACGGCCTGTTCCATCAAGATATTCCGCTTCCAGCTGCTGTTTGCCTCTATCAAAACCCAACTGCAAAAAACCCGCAGCCCGCATGGCGTTTTCACCCCGCGCTATGCGGGGCGGCCCGTGGGGGATGACGTTCTGAATTCGGTCATGTCGTTCTTTATGTTCTTCACGGTGACCTTGGGCATGTTGTCTGTGGCACTGGCGATGACGGGCCTTGATTTCGTGACCTCATTGTCGGGGGCTGCCACCGCGCTTGCCAATGTGGGTCCGGGTTTCGGGAGCGAGATTGGCCCGGCGGGCAACTTTGCGGGCCTCAACGATACGGCCAAATGGCTGTTGGCCGCTGCCATGCTGATCGGGCGGCTGGAATTGATGGCCGTCTACGTCATTTTCACCGTCGGTTTCTGGAGAGCCTGATGACCAATGCCCGCCCGCTCGGTGTCCAGATATCCCATATGCTTAAGGATCGCGGAGTCGATGTGATCTTTGGCATTCCGGGCGTGCACAATCAGGAAATGTACCGCGGTATCGAAGAGGCCGGTATCACCCACGTGCTGGCGCGCCATGAACAGGGGGCTGGGTTCATGGCCGACGGCTATGCGCGCGCCACGGGCAAGCCGGGGGTGGCGTACGTCATCACGGGGCCGGGGCTGTGCAACATCATGACGCCCATGGGGCAGGCCTATAGTGACAGTGTGCCGATGCTGGTGATCTCGTCCTGTCTTGACGAAACAGCGGCGACGCGCGGCCAACTGCACCAGATGAAGGACCAGCGTGCGGCGGCTGAAACTGTTTGCGATTGGTCTGAAGAGGCACGGACGGCCGAGGCAGCCTATACACTGATCGACCGGGCGTTGACCGAATTCGAAACGCAGCGCGCACGCTCCAAACATATTCAGGTGCCAATCGCTGCATTGGAGGGGCGCGCGGACCCGCCCCTTGCCCATCGCCCTCCGACCGGGCAGCCGGCACCGGGTCAATTCCAGATACGCCGTGTCCCGGGCGTTGTGCCCGCTGCCATTTATCCGCAGCAGATCGACAATATCGCCAACCGACTGCGCAACGCCGAAAGGCCGCTTTTCGTCTTCGGCGGCGGGGTCGCGATGCAGGGTATGGACCGCGTTGTCGGCGACATCCTGACAAAATCCAATGCTGCCGCCTTCACGACCTATGCCGGGCGCGGTCTTGTGCCTGCTGATTATCCGTTGTCCTTCGGATCAAACCTCGCGCGTCCGGACAGCGCAGCGGTTCTTGATGCAAGTGACTGTGTCGTCATTGTCGGCACGGACCTGTCCGAAGGTGATCTGTGGCGCGCCACGGCAGGGCATCGCCCCGGCGCGTTACATATCAACATCGATCCCGAGGTTTTGGCCTGCACGCATCCCGCAGATACGCGCCTTCTCGGTGATGCCATCGACGCGCTCGCCTCTCTTTCGGGGCGGCTTGAGGGGACGCCCAAATCCGGCTGGTCGGCCGACATCGTGGCAGGCTACCGCGCCCGCTGGCGCGCCGAAGTGGACGCTGAACGCCCCGGCATCGTTCCCGTCTGCGACGCATTGCGCGACTGCCTTCCGGCCGGGACGATGATCTATTCAGACATGACCCAATTCGCCTACACCGCCAAGGAAGTCTGGGACATGGACCGCCCCGGCCACTGGCACCACCCGACAGGGTTCGGCACGCTGGGCTATGCCACACCTGCGGCCATTGGCGGAGCGGTTGCGCGCAAGGGCTTGCCCACTATGGCGATCATCGGGGATTACGGGTTCCACTACACGATGGCCGAACTGGGCGTGGCGGTGGAACTGAAACTCCCGCTCCCGATCATCCTGTGGGACAACACCAAACTGGGCGAAATCGAAGACAGCATGGTCCGCGCCCAGATTGCGCCCAACGCGGTCGTCGCGCACAACCCCGATTTCTGCAAACTGGCCGAAGCATTCGGGGCCAACGCGGTTGCACCTGCCTCACTCAAGGACATGCAGGACGCGGTGCGCGCGGCCTTTGACGCGGATGGCCCGACGCTCGTCCACCTCAAACCGGGCATCGTCTGATCCGCCCCGCAGTTTCTTCTGACCCGAAATACCATGGGGGAGCCCGAAGGGCGGGGGCAAAGCCCCCCAAACTGGCGGTGGCGGATCGCCTTATTGATCCCAGCAACTCACCAGCACAGTCATGCCCGTGGCTTCACCCGTCAGATCAACCGGGTCGATCGGCGTGGCACTGTCCGTCGCTGCGGCGGCCAGTCCAGCCTGTTCCAGAACGGCCTGAAGGGCCGCGCGGTCGAGGGCAAATTGCACACCCTGTGGCAGCGCACGCCCCGATTGGGTGTCTGGCAGCAACATGCCCAGCACGCCACCGCCCGCATCCAGCACCGGGCCGCCGGCATCACCGGGCAGGGTGCCCATGTCCATGCGCAGCACATCCGGCTCGCCGCCCAGACCGCGCACATCCGACAATGTGCCAAAGGTCATCGACGGGGCGCCCAGCACGCCCTCGAAACTGTAGCCTGAGGTGGCCACCTCGGATTGCAGGCGCGGGGTCGCATCACTGAACCGGGCAATGGCCAGCGGGGCAAGTGCCGAGGAAGGTGTCAGAACCGCCACCCCGCGCGCCGTATCGACCAATGCCACCTCGGCCTCGGTCTCACTGTCCAGCGTCACGCGCCCGCACGATCCGATCACCTCGGACGTTGTTACAACCGTACCCTGCCGGTCCACGAAAAAGCCCGAGCGGGACAGGCGCGGTTTGCGGATCTCGAGACCCGAGACGAGATCAATCGCCTGCTCCTGACTTGTGGCGCTGGGCGGGATCACTGCGGCCAGACGCGTGAAACTCCGATCCATCTCTTCGATCAGACGGCTGCGCCGTTCCTCGTCCCCCGCAGGCCAGACCAGTGTGAAGCCCTTGATCTGCCCGTCCTGCAGCGTCACGCGGGTTTCTGAAATGCGCGTCGCGTCCTCGCCCACCAGCACGAACGAACTGTCGCTGCGCTCGCGCGCGCCGTCCAGGGGCACGATGTCAAGCGTCTGCATGATGTCATAGAGGCCAAACAGGGTGGACTGATCCCCCTCTTGAGAGATCAGCAAAACTGTCGCGTCGAAGTCACCGCGGGCGGCGTAGTGGGCAAACGGGTATTCGTATTTCTCAAATCCGACGATATCGAGCGGCAACACCATCTCGATACCGGCTGTGTCATCGCGCAGCGATGCCAACCCCAGACCATCCAGAACCGCATTGTAATCCCGCAACAGGGCCGCGCGCTGGGCTGTGGTCAGGATGCCGGTGACCTCAAACCCCTTTTGCTGTTGCCATGCAGACATTGACGCACGCGTCCCGCGCCCGAAAGCACCGTCAATGGCACCCGGATAGACCCCGGCCCACTTGAGCATTACCTGCAACTGCTCGCGCTCTGACGGCGTCAAAAGACGCTCGCTGCGCTGGGCCTCGGCGCGGGTTTCGTCGGGTGTCGGCGGCGCTGGCGGCGTGGCGGCAGGCTCTGCCACAGGTGTCGCCTCCGGCACGGACGCAACCGGGGCCTCGACCACGCCGCGATCCAGTACATTGGCGCCTATGGGCCAGAATTGCTGACGAAAGGTGGACCCGAGGGCGATGTAGCTGTCCGGCGGGATTACCCGTTCGGCGCGGTAGACCCGCAGCACCTGTTCGGCATCGGACCGGGTGTAAGGTCCAAGGGAAATACCGTACCAGCCGCCGCCCAATGCGAACCCGTTCACATCCGGAAGGTCTGACGCATAGGCCCGGGCGCGTTCGGTGGCGTCCGTCAGATTGGGCTGCGCCTCAATCTGCACCCAAACGACATCGTCCTGTGCCCATGCAGCGCAGCACCACGCCAAGGTGATCGCCCACGCAACCGCAACCGTTCTGAAAAACACCCGATATCCCCCGTGATGGTCTTTTTGCCGATTTACCTGCTGCGTAGATTAAGCAGGAAGCGACACAAAGAAAATGGGGGAAAACCTCCAAAAAAGAGACCTCGCGCGCAATTGACCTCCCTTTGGGCGGGCCGTAGGAAAGGCGCGCATCCATCAAGGGATCCTGCCGATGTCCGATCTGCCCCAAACACCACGATCCTTTCAGGAGATTATCCTGAGACTGCAGACCTATTGGGCGGCCAAAGGCTGCGCTGTCCTGCAACCCTATGACATGGAAGTCGGGGCGGGCACATTTCATCCCGCAACCACTCTGCGCTCTCTTGGTACGCAGCCCTGGGCGGCGGCCTACGTGCAGCCATCGCGCCGTCCGACCGACGGGCGGTACGGCGAAAACCCAAATCGGCTGCAACACTATTACCAGTACCAGGTGCTGATCAAGCCAAGCCCACCGGACCTGCAAGAGCTGTACCTTGGTTCGCTCGAGGCCATCGGCGTTGATATGGCGCTCCACGACATCCGCTTTGTCGAAGATGACTGGGAAAGCCCGACGCTGGGTGCATGGGGGCTGGGCTGGGAAGTCTGGTGTGATGGCATGGAAGTCAGCCAATTCACATATTTTCAACAGGTTGGCGGACATGATTGCCACCCTGTCTCGGGCGAATTGACCTACGGGCTTGAACGGCTCGCCATGTATATCCTTGGTGTCGATCACGTCATGGATATGCCCTTCAACGACCCGCAAACCCCCATCGCGCTCAGCTATGGCGACATCTTCAAGCAGACCGAAGAAGAATACGCGCGCTGGAACTTTGACACGGCCAACACCGAGGTGCTGCTGCGCCAATTTGAAGAGGCCGAGGCCGAATGCGCCAAAACGCTGGCGGCCGAGCATGTGGACCCCAAGACGGGCAAGCGGATCATCATGGCACATCCGGCCTATGACCAGTGCATCAAGGCGTCCCACATCTTTAACCTGCTGGATGCACGCGGGGTCATCTCGGTCACGGAAAGGCAGGCCTATATCGGCCGGGTGCGCGCGCTGGCCAAGCAGTGCGCCGATGCCTTTGTGCAGACAAGGGCAGGGGGCTGGAGCCCGGACACAGCCGCATGAGCCATGTCATCGCCACTTCGGTCCTGCGGGTTTCACACGACCAGCGGGCCAACGCGAACCGCGTCGCCGCACAGCACCTTGGGCGGACCGCGGCATGAGCGGAAAACTGATAGGACTCATCATCTTGATTGGCTCACTGATTGGCGGCATCGCTCTTTATTACCTGCAGGTCTACGGCTTTTATGAACCCGTTGTTGAGGCAGAGGTGCAGCTTGTTTCGGTCGTCTCCGACATGCCCGAACCCATCGCAATCAACACTTTCGAAGCGATTGACGCCGAAAGCTCGCCCATCCGGTATCGCGCCTGTTTCACGACCGATATGTCGCTGGCGCTGCTGACCGAGACCTATGTCGGACTTGATCAGGCAACCCCGCGCAACGCGCCGCACTGGTTTGACTGTTTCGACGCCGAAGCCATCGCAGCCGAACTTGATGCAGGCACCGCGCTGCCGTTTCTTGGCGAAAAAAACGTGGAATTCGGCGTCGACCGGATTGTTGCCATCACCCAAGACGGGCGGGGCTATGTCTGGCACGAACTGAACGACTGCGGGGAAAAGGCCTATGATGGGACCATCGTGGGTGAGGAATGCCCAAAACGGGATCAGCCATGATCCTTGAAGTTCCGGCGTTCATCGCAGCGACCATAGGCTTTGCCATTTTTGTCGTTGGCACAACGCTCAATCGCAAACTTGCCGTGCTGCGCCAGTTCAATATCCCCGAGCCTGTGTCCGGGGGGCTGCTGGCCGCTGTGCTCGCCCTCGCCTTGTACCTGATCGCGGGAATCGAGTTCGATTTCGACATGCAGGCGCGTGATTTCTTTCTGGTTCTGTTTTTCGCCGGCATCGGACTGAATGCGCGGTTGATGGACCTGGTCCGCGGTGGGATGCCACTGCTGTTGCTGCTGGGGCTGACCATCGCGGCCATCATCCTTCAGAACATCGTGGGCGTCGCGGGGGCGGCGGTGTTTGGCTATCCGGTGCAAGCGGGGGTTTTGTTCGGCTCTGCCGCGCTGATTGGCGGTCACGGCACAGCGATTGCGT
>JBCBDZ010000126.1:0-9768 GCA_038529225.1 Pseudomonadota bacterium
CTGAGGACAGCGATTTTGCCCGTGACACGCTGAAACGGATGGGGCGCAACAGCCCGCTGTCCATGGCCTGCACGATCGAGGCGTTGCACCGGTTGCGCGGCCCCTCCCTGACCTTGGAAAAGGCGCTGGATCTGGAATACCGGTTCACGGCGCGTGCGATGGAGCATGGCGATTTTCTCGAAGGCATACGCGCGGCAATCATCGACAAGGATCGCAGTCCAAAGTGGCGGTTCGCCGACGGCGCGGTGCCTGCCACTGCCGTGGCCAGGATGCTGATGCCGCTGGGGAAAATGGCATTGAAACTGGGAGGAACGGGCATGAAAATCGGGTTCATCGGGCTTGGAAACATGGGCGCGCCAATGGCGGCCAATCTTGCAAGTGCGGGCCACGACGTCGTTGGCTTTGACGTGGCGGGCACGACGGCCAAGGGCGTCGGTACCGCAAGCAGCGCCACAGAGGCCGCCCGCAACGCAGACATCGTGATCGCGATGCTGCCAAACGGGGACATCCTGCGCAACGTTGCGGCGGACGTGATCCCGGCCATGCGCACTGGCGCGACGTTTATCGACTGTTCGACCGTGGATGTGGAAAGCGCACGCGCCGTCGCCGCGATGGCAGAGGCCGCCGGTATCCTGTGCGTCGATGCGCCCGTGTCCGGCGGCATCGGTGGCGCGGCGGGCGGCACGCTCACCTTCATGGCGGGCGGGAGCAAGGCTGCTTTTGCCAGCGCAGAACCCCTGTTCGACATCATGGGACAGAAGGCGGTGCATTGCGGGGATGCCGGGGCCGGTCAGGCGGCCAAGATCTGCAACAACATGATCCTGGGCGCCACGATGATCGCGACTTGCGAGGCCTTTGCGCTGGCCGACAAACTGGGGCTGGAGCGGCAAAAGATGTTTGACGTGGTCAGCACCTCATCCGGGTTCAGCTGGTCGATGAACACCTACTGCCCTGCCCCGGGTGTCGGGCCGACCAGCCCCGCAGACAGCGGCTATACCCCCGGCTTTGCGGCCGAACTGATGTTGAAGGATCTGGGGCTCAGCCAGCAGGCGGCTGCGGCTGTGGACGCCGATACGCCGATGGGGGCACGCGCCCTCGAGCTTTACCGTCAGTTCGTGGAGGACGAAGACGGAAAGGGCAAGGATTTCAGTGCGATGCTGCCCCGGTTCGAAACGCGCGGCCGCCCCTGATCCCTACTTGCCTACGGTGATCAACAGCATGACCGTGAACATGACGGGCACGAGGCAAAGGGCGACGATGATCAGCGCCGGATAGCCCCAAGTGACGATGGCCATCCCCCAGAGTGCCACCAGCGCGAGGATCAGCACAAGCACACGGGCTTCGGTCCCGAACAGCGCATGCACAAAAGTGCCAGCCATGGTGCGGGGGCTTTGTGCCGGGGTGATTGAGGGTACGACGTTGGTCGCATATGTGGTCATCGCTAAACGCTCCATCTGTTGTTGAAATGGAGATAGGACGCCCGCAGCACCGCGGAATGCGGCATTCTGACCGAAACCGTCAGATTTATGTCAAACCTGGCGCTCTCCCCTATTCGGCAGCGACCTTGCGGGCAGACAGCATCGGCTTGAGATAGTGGCCTGTATGGCTGTCGGCAATTTCGGCAACCTCTTCCGGGGTGCCGGTGGCCACAACGCGCCCTCCGCCATCTCCGCCTTCGGGACCGATATCGATGATGTGATCGGCTGTTTTCACCACATCCAGATTGTGTTCGATGACGACAACCGAATTGCCCTGATCGACCAGTTCATGCAGCACTTCCAACAGCTTGCGCACATCCTCGAAATGCAGACCCGTGGTGGGTTCGTCGAGGATATAGAGCGTGCGCCCGGTTGAACGTTTGCTGAGTTCCTTGGAGAGTTTCACCCGCTGCGCCTCGCCCCCTGACAGGGTCGTCGCCTGCTGGCCCACCTTGATATAGCCAAGGCCGACGCGCATCAGCGCATCCATCTTTTCGCGGATACTGGGCACCGCCTGAAAGAAGGTCTGCGCATCTTCGACGGTCATATCCAGAACATCGGCGATGGATTTGCCCTTGAATTTGATCTCGAGCGTTTCGCGGTTGTAGCGCGCGCCCTTGCAGGTTTCGCATTCGACATAGACGTCCGGCAGAAAGTGCATCTCGATCTTGATCACGCCGTCGCCCTGGCACGCCTCGCAGCGCCCGCCCTTGACGTTAAAGCTGAAGCGCCCGGGCTTGTACCCGCGCGCCTTGGCTTCTGGCAGCCCTGCGAACCAGTCGCGGATCGGCGTGAAGGCCCCAGTGTAGGTCGCCGGGTTCGACCGGGGTGTACGCCCAATGGGGCGCTGGTCGATGTCGATCACTTTGTCGAGGTGTTCGAGCCCCTTGATCGTTTCGCAAGGTGCCGGGGTTTGACGTGCCCCGTTGAGGCGCATCGAGGCGGTCTTGAACAGGGTTTCGATGGTCAGGGTGGATTTGCCCCCGCCCGAAACGCCCGTCACGCAGACGAATTTGCCCAGCGGGAAGTCCACTGTCACGTTCTGCAAGTTGTTGCCTGTGGCCTTGACCACGGTGACCTTCTTGTTGCCCTTCTTGCCCTTGCGCCGCGTGGCGGGCTCGGCAATTTCGCGCACGCCGGACAGATACTCGCCCGTGATCGACCCGCTGGCCGTGACTTGTGCCGGGGTGCCGTGCGCCACCACTTCGCCACCATGCACACCCGCGCCGGGGCCGATGTCAAAAACGTAATCGGCTTCGCGGATCGCCTCTTCGTCGTGTTCGACGACAATCACGGTATTGCCCTGATCGCGCAGGTTCTTGAGCGTGCCGAGCAGGCGGTCATTGTCACGCTGGTGCAGGCCGATGGAGGGTTCGTCGAGCACGTAGAGCACGCCCGTGAGGCCAGAGCCGATTTGAGAGGCAAGCCGGATACGCTGGCTTTCCCCGCCACTTAACGTACCACTTGAACGTGAAAGCGTAAGATATTCCAAACCCACATTATTCAGAAATCCAAGCCGTTCGCGGATTTCCTTGAGGATCGCACGCGCGATCTCGTTTTTCTGCGGCGTCAGGTAATCGGGCACAGCCGAACACCAGTCGTACGCCTCGCGGATCGACATCTGCACAACCTGACCTGCGTGCAGCAGTTTGTCAGGATCGTCGGCAGGGCCGATTTTGACTGCCAGCGCCTCGGCGCGCAAACGGTAGCCGTCGCATGTGCCACACGGGCGGTTGTTCTGATACCGCTCGAACTCTTCGCGGATCCAATTGCTGTCAGTCTCGCGGTAGCGACGCTCCATGTTGGGAATGACCCCTTCGAACACGCGCGTGACCTGATAGACGCGCCCGCCCTCGTCATAGCGGAACGGAATTTCTTCGTCGCCAGACCCATAGAGAAAGACTTGTTGCACAAACTTCGGCAGGTCTTTCCACTTGGTTTGCTGGTCGAATTCGTAGTGTTTGGCCAGCGCCTCGATGGTTTGCAGGAAATACGGGGATTTTCCCTTGCGCCACGGGGCCAGCGCGCCGTCGTAGATTTTCAGGTTCTGGTCGGGCACAACCAAGCGTTCATCAAAGAACAACTCGTGCCCAAGCCCGTCACAGGCAGGACAGGCGCCAAAGGGTGCATTGAAGGAAAACAGGCGCGGTTCGATTTCGGGGATCGTGAAGCCACTGACGGGGCATGCAAACTTTTCCGAGAACGTCATGCGGTCCGGGTCGCCCTCGGTCGGAGCGGTTTCGAGGATAGCGATGCCGTCGGCCAGATCGAGTGCCGTGCGCAAGGAATCCGCCAGCCGGGTTTCCAGTCCCTCACGCACGACGATACGGTCCACGACCACGTCGATGTCGTGGCGGAATTTCTTGTCGAGCGTGGGTGGCTCGTCCAGTTCGTAAAAGGTACCGTCGACCTTGACCCGCTGAAAGCCCTGCTTGCGCAACTCGATGAATTCCTTGCGGTATTCGCCCTTGCGGTCGCGGATGACAGGGGCCAGCAGGTAGGCGCGCGTGCCCTCCTCGAGGGCCATGACACGGTCCACCATGTCCTGCACCTGCTGTGCTTCGATGGGTTTTCCGGTCTCGGGAGAGTATGGCGTGCCGACCCGCGCAAAGAGCAGACGCATGTAGTCGTAGATTTCGGTCACGGTACCGACGGTCGACCGCGGGTTCTTGGACGTCGTCTTTTGTTCGATCGAGATGGCAGGCGAAAGGCCGGTGATGTGATCCACATCGGGTTTCTGCATCATGTCGAGGAACTGGCGCGCATAGGCGGACAGTGATTCCACATAGCGGCGCTGGCCCTCGGCATAGATCGTGTCAAAGGCAAGTGACGACTTGCCCGACCCCGAAAGCCCCGTGATCACAACAAGTTGGTCACGCGGAATGTCCACGTCGATGGATTTGAGGTTGTGCTCGCGCGCGCCGCGCACCTCGATGTTCTTTTGCTCGGCCATGATCAGCCCCCCGGGTTAACACTTCGTACATAGGCCAGAGGCGCCGGAGCGCCAACGGAAAAATGAGAACATGACGTGAACATGGCACTTGCTGCCACGGGATGTCAGTGGCGGCGACGCATCGCCATCCAAAGGTGCACAAAAAAGCCGCCCACAAGCACCAGCATCGTTGTCCAGATCATGCCCGCATACCCGGCCACGCCAAGAATCGCCAAGAGCGCGGGCGTTCCGACGGTGTTGCCCAGATTGCCCGTTTGCGCCATCGCGCCGTAGGCTTGTGCCTGCGTGCTTGCGCTCGTGTTCAGCTGCGGGATTGATGCGAATGTCGCCCCCTGCACCAGCCCGAGCCCCGCCGCAAGTACCAGGCAGGCCGCAGGGAGTCCCGGCGCCATCAGCAGCCACGTGAGTGCTGCGACACTGAACAAGAAGCCGGCTTGTGTGAGTTGCACAGCCGACATGATCCGCAACGCCCAGACCCCCAGCGTCATCGAGACAGCAATCGACACCAGCGGCATCGCCCCCATGACCCATGCCCGCCACTCCGGCGTGATGTATGGCGGCAGGACGGTCAGGATCGCGAGGAAACAGAAGGTGTAGAACAACCACCCTGCCCCCGGTGCGGCAATCCACGGTGAGCGATAGATGGCCATGTGATCCGCCAGCAGGCGGCGCAAGGACAGTGTGCCCTCAACCCCCTCCTGCAGCGGGCTGAGGAACAGCGTCAACACTATCGCGAAACCGGCCATCCACAGGCTGTGGGCGATAAACAGTGCTGACACCCCGTAGCCGTCAACCAGAGGCAGGCCAAGCGCGACCAGAAGGGTGAAGGCGACGCCGAAAAACGTGCTCCAGAGCGTAAGGGTAAAACCAGTGTGGCGCGCCGCACTCAGGCCCGCAATCAGTGTCGGGGCCGCAACCACGATAGCAAGGTGGGACATCCCCTCGACCACGCGGCTGGCCAGCATGAGGGGCAGCGCAGGCAAACTGGACTGAAACAGCGACATCGCAGCACCGACCCAAAGCGCCCAGAGCATCGCGCGCCGATACCGGATGCGCGCCACGACAAGGCCCGCGACAACCCCCAGCAGGATCCCGACAAATCCGACAAGTGACACGATGAACCCAAGGGCGGCTCCGGCATCCGGATAGACGGGGCCAAGCCGGTCAAAGATCACACTGATCTTTGCATATTGCCCGGCCGCGCCAAGGCCCGCGCCCCACAGGACAAATACAAGGTAAAAGTTGGTGCGCTCGGACATGTGCCCCGGCTACGCCGCACCAGCGCCAATCACAAGGGGGGTAAGGCGCACGTGTCGTGCGCCCGACACTTTACATGTGAATCACGCGGTCATATGCGTCCAGAACGCTTTCGTGCATCATTTCCGACAGAGTCGGGTGCGGGAAGACGGTGTGCATCAGGTCTTCTTCGGTGGTTTCCAGCGCCTGACCCACCACGTAGCCCTGAATCAGTTCGGTGACCTCTGCGCCGATCATGTGCGCGCCCAGCAACTCGCCTGTCTTGGCGTCAAACACGGTCTTGATCATCCCCTCTGGCTCGCCCAGGGCGATGGCCTTGCCGTTGCCGATGAAGGGGAAGCGGCCCACTTTGACGCTGTAGCCTGCGTCTTTGGCCTTGGCCTCGGACAGCCCCACGGATGCGACTTGCGGGTGACAATAGGTGCAGCCCGCGATCGAGTTGGGTTTGATCGGGTGGACGTCGTTCTTGCCCGCGATCAGCTCGGCCACCATCGTGCCCTCATGGGATGCTTTGTGCGCCAGCCAAGGAGCACCGGCGATGTCGCCGATGGCATAAAGTCCCTCGACACCCGTGCGGCAGTATTCGTCCGTCACCACATGGGTGCGGTCGATTTTCACGCCAAGCGCCTCGAGCCCGAGGTTTTCGACATTGCCCACGATGCCTACGGCAGAGATCACGGTGTCAAAGTCGTGCTTTTCCACCTTTCCGCCCACGTCGATATGCGCAGTCACCTTGCCTTTGGCGCGGTCGAGTTGTTTGACCATGGCCTTTTGCATGATCTTCATGCCCTGCTTTTCAAAGGACTTCTTGGCGAAAGCGCTGATTTCCTCATCCTCGACAGGCAGCACGCGGTCCATGACCTCGACGACGGTCGTGTCGGCCCCGAGGGTGTTGTAAAAGCTTGCAAATTCGATACCGATGGCACCTGATCCGATGACCAACAGCTTTTTGGGCATGCGTTTGGGGGTGAGCGCAGCCTTGTAGGTCCAGACCAGTTCGCCGTCCGCTTCAAGGCCGGGCAGTTCGCGGGCGCGCGCGCCGGTGGCCAGGATGATCGCCTTGGCCGTCAACTCTTCGGTGCCTTTGTCCGTCTTGACGGACACCTTTCCCTTGGCCGGGAGCGTCCCCTCGCCCATGATCACGGTCACCTTGTTCTTTTTCAGCAAATGGCCGATGCCGCCGGACAACTGGCCCGCTACCTGACGCGAGCGTTTGACCACGGCGTCCAGATCGTAATCGACATTGTCGGCCTTCAGACCGAATTCCTTGGCCCGGTGCATCAGGTGAAAGACCTCGGAACTGCGCAGCATCGCCTTGGTCGGAATGCAGCCCCAGTTCAGGCAGATGCCGCCCAGATGTTCACGTTCCACGACACAGGTGCTGAGGCCCAGTTGCGCCGCCCGGATCGCTGCCACGTACCCGCCCGGGCCGGAGCCTACCACCACTACGTCAAAGGATTTCGCTGCCATCTCTCATGTCCTCGCCAAACTCTTGGTCAGAATTAGTTTAATGGTAAACCAATTTTGAACAGACCTCAACGCGGCATGTGCGCGACACTTCGACCTGACCGGACAGACGGGCGTATCAGGCCGCGGCGCTGGCCTGTTCGAGGCCGCGCAGTATCTCTGCGTAACCGCCCCGATCGAGGAATGCCTGCTCCGCCCCCGTCGTTTTGCGCCCCAGACAGGCATTGCGGTGCGGGAAGCGGCCGAACTGGCGGATCACCTCGCGGTGCGCGCGGGCGTGCAGCAGGAATGTCGCATCCCCCATACGTTCGCTGATCAGACGCACGGCGCGATCCTGATCGCTGCAGTTTTCCGAGTGTTCCAGAGGCATGTAGAAGAAGACGCGCGCAGGCGTGTCGATGCGCGTGTCCCAGCCTTTGGCAATGGCCGATTTCGCCGCCGCCAGCGCGGCACGGTCCAGTGAAAAGGCCTGCGCGGACTCCCGGAACATGTTGCGCGACATCTGGTCGGCGAGGATGCAGTAGGCCAACGCCCCGTTCGGGTAAGTCAGCCAGAGCGCGAACTGCCCTTCTGTCGCGCCGTGCCATGCCCGACCAAAACGCTTGCGTATGGTGTCATCAAAATCAGGGTCAACCTTGAACCACTGTTCCGGTGTACAGTCGTCCAACCAGAATTTCAGAATATCGTCCGGACCTACCATGGTCATTCACTCCCGCTCCCATGCCCCGTCATCAAATCGTTACACGCCAATATGTGGTCAGCCCAATCACGAAATACAACATTATGCAGCTTTATCGTCATCTTCTGCGGCCTGATCCGCACTGATGGCGTATTCTTGTGCAATTTCCATCGACACCGGCGTGACGACACTTTGGGCCATGGCCACATAGGCCCCGGTATCGGACACCGAAATCGCATCGCGCTGGGTTGCACGGTACATTGCATAGCCCGCCAGAACGGCGAACAATACGGCAATGAAAAGATAGAACCCGAGCGGTCCGACATTCTCCATCAACGCTCCGACCACCAGCGGGCCAAACACGGCCCCCAGACCGCTGATAAAGACGAGCCCGCCAGAGGCTGCCGCCATGTCTTCATGCTCCAGAAAGTCATTCGTATGCGCCAGCAGCAGCGAATAGGCCGGGTTGGACATCCCCCCCACCACAAAGGCGCTCAGCAGCAGCCATATGAGGTTGGGCCCAAACAGCATCCCCGCCACGGCGCCTCCAAGACCGATGGCCGAGACGATGATGATCAACTGCCGCCGATCCATGCGGTCAGAGATCCACCCGATCGGGTATTGCAGCACCATGGCTCCGACGAAGAACGTCGCCACGAAGGTCGAGACTTCTGCAACGCTCAGACCCACCTGCGCCCCGTAAACCGACGACATGCCAAACTGTGCCGAAAACACGCCGCCCAGAAGCAGCATCCCGAAACAGCCCAGAGGGGATTTTCCAAACAGTTCGCGCAAGGTCATCGGTTTGGTTGCATCAAAGGCCGGCGTCGGCGTGATCGACAGCAGAATGGGTGTGATCGCGAGGGATACGAGCACGGACGGAATCACGAACAGGACAAACCCGGAAGGGTCCGCCGTGAGCAAAAGCGCCTGACTGATCACGATCCCGGATGTCTGCACGATCATGTAAAGCGACAGCGCCTTGCCCCGGTTGGAGTTGTCGGCAGCATCGTTGAGCCAGCTTTCCGCTGTCACATAGACGGCCGAGAACGCGAAGCCGATGACAATGCGGCCCAGTGCCCAGACCCACGGGTTGGCGAATGTGGGATACAGGAGAATGACGGCCGAAATCAGCGAGGCAAGGGCCGCAAAAACCCGCACATGCCCCACCCGCCGGATCATGTTGGGGGCCATGCGACTGCCAAACAGGAAGCCTGCGAAATAGGCCGACATCACGATCGACATCTCGAGTGTCGAGAAACCTTCGATCTCGCCCCGGATGCCCAGCAACGTGCCCTGCATGCCGTTGCCCACCATCAAAAGGCACATGCCCAGTAGCAGCGCCCAAGCGCTCGTGATGACCTGGATCATGACGCCTGTCTCCCATGCGCTGAGTCGCGACCAGCACTCACATGACAGACGTGATCCTGTCGCCTCTTATTGCGACCCTGCGGTGTCGGTTTTGTCTGTGTTTGTCCCGGGCAGCAGCAGCGACGCATCTCCGTAGGAAAAAAAGCGATAGCCTTGCGTCACCGCGTGATCGTAGATGCCTTTGATCCGGTCCTGTCCCATCAATGCGGCCACCAGCATCATCAGTGTCGATTTGGGCAGGTGAAAGTTGGTCATCAGCCCGTCCGTCAGGCGGAAGGCAAAGCCGGGGTAGATGAAGATGTCCGTCTCGCCCTCCCACGCAGTGACCCCGCCATCGCGCGCCATGGTTTCGATCAGGCGCAGCGCGGTGGTGCCGACCGGAATGACCCGCCCGCCACGGGCCTTGGCCTCGGCGATGGTTTGGGCGGCGCGCGCACTCACCTGGCCCCATTCGGCGTGCATCTTGTGGGTGGTCACGTCATCCACCTTGACCGGCAGGAAGGTGCCCGCACCCACATGCAGTGTGACATGGGTGGTCTCGACCCCGCGCGCCTTCAGCGCCT
>JBCBDZ010000127.1:0-9645 GCA_038529225.1 Pseudomonadota bacterium
CGCGCATCTCTGCGAACCCGGTGCCGCGTTTTCCGAAACGATCCGCTTTCTGGTCGACTCGGGCGAATACGGAGACGTCGGCAACAAGGAAAAGTTTATCACCGCCCGCGTGACGCAAGCCCTCACCTTCGAGCAGCATTATGTCGAACGCAAACGGGCCAATGGGCGGTGGTTGTCGGTCGAAGGTGGCCCCTTGCGGCAGGGCGGCTGGATCGCCGTCTATACCGACATCACCGACATCAAACAGCACGAAGACATGTTGCGCGCGCGCACTGATGAACTGTCTGGCCGATTGCTCGACCGCTCAGAAGAGCTCGCACGGGCCAACCGCGCATTGGAGGCCACGATCAACCGCCTGCATGAGACCCAACAGCATCTCGAAGCGGCCGAGGCTCGCGTTCGCCTTGCCGCCGAAACAACACCGGCCCACATCGCGCGGCTGGATCTGCAGGAACGCTACACCTACACAAACCGGCGCCTGCCACTGGTGCCTTTCAACGGAGCAGACAATATCGTCGGGCACACAGCCCAGTCCGTGCTCGGCCAAGAGATTTATGCAGAGATCTTGCCCGCCCTTCACTCGGCCTTTGACGGCAATCCAAAAGTCGTGGAGTTCACAGTGCCGCAGGATGGTCGCCACATCCGTGCGGCGTTCACACCAGACACCAATTCTGCCGGAGCCGTAACGGGCGCTTATGTCTTGTCTGTGGACACTACGCTGTCACAAGGCAGCGATCCATCGCCACGCCGCGCGGCACAGTTTGGCATCTGGACGGTCCAGTTCGACCGACTGGACCTAACGGCCCAAGGCTCTGACAGTCCAGTACCGCTGTCAGTGTCCGAAGCGGCGTTGCTGCGCGTTTTCCTCTCTTCGGCAAACCGCCTCATCTCTCGGGACGAAATTTTTGCTGCCCCCGGCCTTCAGCCGACCTCGGCGCGTGCGCTTGATGTGCGCATATCGCGTCTGCGCAGCAAGTTGGGCGATGACCCCAAAGCGCCAAAGCATATCCGTACCATCTATGGCGCGGGTTACATCTTTGTTGGCGATGTCACATGGCTTGCGTGACGCCTATTCCGCCACCATCGCCTGAACCGCTTCGACCCGCACGGCCGAGAACTTGAACTCCGGGATCTTGCCATAAGGGTCCACTGCCGGGTTGGTCAGGATGTTCGCCGCAGCCTCGACAAAGGCAAAGGGCAGGAAAACCATGTCCGGCGAAACAGCGCGATCCTCGCGGGCCATGATCTCGATCGACCCGCGTTTCGTGGTCAGGCGCACAACACCACCCGGCGCCACGCCCAGCTTGCGCAAGGTGGATGGGTGCAGCGAACAATTCGCCTCTGGTTCTACCGAATCCAGCACAGTAGCGCGGCGCGTCATCGAGCCTGTGTGCCAATGTTCCAACTGTCGCCCCGTGGTCAGGATCATCGGATACTCTGCATCCGGCACATCATCGGGCGCAATCACCGCTGCCGGGGTAAAGCGCGCACGCCCCTCGGGGCGCGGGAACCCGTCGCCAAACACAATCGCCTGTCCGGGGTCTTCGGGTGACAGCGAAGGATAGGTGACTGCGTTCTGCGCCTCCAGCCGGTCCCACGTGATGTTGGCCAGCGACTTCATGTTCAGCTTCATTTCGGCAAAGACATCTGCCGGGCTTTCGTAGGTCCAATTGAGACCGAGCCGTTTCGCCAGTTCCACCTCGATCCACCAGTCTTCGCGCGCTTCACCGGGGGGTGGCAGCGCCGGACGACCCATCTGAACCTGACGGTTTGTGTTGGTCACGGTGCCCGACTTTTCGGCAAAGGCCGAGGCGGGCAGGATCACGTCGGCATAATTCGCCGTCTCGGTGATAAAGATATCCTGCACCACCAGATGATCGAGTTTGGCCAGAGCAGCACGCGCATGTTCGACATCCGGGTCCGACATGGCCGGGTTTTCACCCAACACATACATCGCCTTGATATTGCCCGCATGGACGTCATCCATGATCTCGGTCACCGTCAGACCCTTTTCATTCGAAAAGTCGCCCGACTGCCAAACGTCGGTAAAAGCAGACCGTACGCCGTCGTCTGTCACAGGTTGATAATCCGGAAGAAACATCGGGATCAGCCCGGCATCCGACGCGCCCTGCACATTGTTCTGACCACGCAAGGGATGCAGACCTGCACCGGGCCGCCCCACCTGTCCACACATCAGAGCCAGCGAAATCAGGCAGCGCGAATTGTCCGTTCCGTGGATGTGCTGAGACACGCCCATCCCCCAGAAAATCATCGCCGACTTGGCGCCGGCAAAGGTGCGTGCCACATCACGCAGCACGTCAGCCTCGATGCCACAGACTTCGGCCATTTTCTCCGGCGCAAAGCCCGCCAGATGCGCCTTTTCGGCTTCCCAGTTCTCGGTATAGGCGTCGATGTATTGCTGGTCGTAAAGGCCCTCTTCGACGATCGTGTGCATGATCGCGTTCAGCATCGACACATCCGCGCCGGGGCGGAACTGCAGCATGTGGGACGAGAACCGTTTGAGCGCCTGACCACGCGGATCCATGACGATCAGCTTGCCTCCACGCTTCGTGAACTGTTTGAAATAGGTGGCCGCGACGGGGTGGTTTTCGATCGGATTGCAGCCGATGGCGATGGCAACATCCGCGTTCTCGATCTCGTTAAAGGTGGCCGTCACGGCGCCCGAGCCGACATTCTCCATCAACGCCGCCACCGAAGAGGCGTGGCACAGACGCGTGCAGTGATCGACGTTGTTGTGACCAAATCCCTGACGGATCATCTTCTGGAACAGATAGGCCTCTTCGTTGGTGCATTTGGCGCTGCCAAAACCCGCAACCTCGCGCCCGCGCCCCTTCATGCCATTCGCGGCAAAATCAAGCGCCTCGTCCCATGTCGCCTCGCGGAACACTTCCTGCCAGTTGCCGGGATCCACGTTAAGCCCCTTGGCCGGTGCGTCCTTGCGCCGGATCAGCGGTTTGGTCAGGCGGTGATCGTGGTGGATATAGTCGAACCCAAAGCGGCCCTTGACGCAGAGCCGACCTTCGTTTGCGGGGCCGTTGATGCCCTCGACATATTTGACCTTGTTGTCCTTCACCTTCAGCGAAATCTGACAGCCGACACCGCAGAAGGGGCAGATGCTTTCGACCTCATGATCAAAATCCGCGCTGTCCCCGACCTGCGCCTCATCAACGACCGAGGATGGCATCAACGCGCCAGTCGGACAGGCCTGCACGCATTCACCGCAGGCCACGCAGGTGCTTTCACCCATAGGATCGGCCAGATCAAAGGTGGGATAACAGTCATGCCCGCGCCCGGCCATGCCGATCACATCGTTGACCTGCACCTCACGGCAGGCACGCACGCACAGACCACACTGGATGCAGGCATCAAGGTTGACCGACATCGCGACGTGGCTGTCGTCAAGCAGCGGAATGCGCCCCTCTTCTAGCTTGGGAAAGCGGCTTTCCGAGACTCCGTTGGCCTCGGCCATGTCCCAAAGGTGGGCGGATTTGTCGTGGGCTTCGTCGCGGGCGGGTTGATCCGCAACCAGCATCTCCACCACCATCTTGCGTGCGGTTTCGGCGCGGGTCGAGTTGGTGGTGACCACCATGCCTTCGCTGGGTTCGCGGATACAGGAGGCCGCCAGTACACGCTCGCCCTCGATCTCGACCATGCAGGCGCGGCAGTTGCCATCCGGGCGGTATCCGGGGCTGGGTTTGTGACACAGATGCGGGATCACAAGGCCGCGCCCATTGGCGACCTCCCAGATGGTCATACCCGCTTCCGCCTCAACCTCGGCCCCGTCCAGCGTAAATGTCACCTTGTCCGTCATCGCGCGCAACTCCCTCGCCTGACGCGCACCCTAAACCAGCGCACAGCACAAAAGGACTCCCAATCCCGACACCAAAGCCCGCTTTCGCGTCTCTGCTGTTTCCGATCCACGACACGGCGCCCCTCCTTCTCTGTTTCAAAAAAATCCCCGCCGGAGGCTCCTGCACTTTCCACCACGGAATCCCTCCCCTAGAACAAGGCAAACACCAGCCAAAGGCGCTCATGTCCCACATCACCCTTATCCGGCACGGTCAGGCCAATTCTCAGGCCAAAGACGAGGCCAGCTATGACCAACTCAGCCCGCTGGGCCATCAACAGTCGGCATGGCTCGGCGACCATCTGCGTGCCACGCACCAGCACCATATGCGGCTTTACACAGGCACGTTGCGCCGGCACCGCGAAACCGCCGCCGGAATGGCAACAGGGTTGGAGCCGGTTGAGGACGCGCGCCTGAACGAACTTGAGTACTTCACCCTCGCCACCGCCCTGCGCGACGAATGCGGCGTTCCGCTGCCGGACGGGCCCGGGGATTTCACGGCCCATTTGCCACAGGTCTTTGCCGCGTGGCAGGATGGTCGCCTGAAAGGCGCGCCGGAAACATTTGCCAGCTTTGAAGACCGCGTTCAGGGCGCGTTGCACGAGATTTCCGCAGGAGATGGACCAGCACTGGTCGTCACGTCCGGAGGGTTGATCTCGATGGCGATGCGGCAGCATCTTGGGCTCAGCGTTGCAGGTATGGCGAACATTGCACTGGCGATCATGAACACATCGATCCACCGTCTGCACCCCATCGGCGGCACATGGTCACCGGTCATGTTCAACGCCATCCCGCACCTGGAAAGCCCGGATCGCCACCACGCCCAAACCCACGTTTGAAAGACAGGCCATGAAACTCTACTTCGCCCCCGGCACCATTTCCATCGCCGTTGCCATCGCACTGAACGAGGCAGGGGTGTCCTACGACACCCACCAACTGGATTTCGCCACCGGCGAGCAACGCGGCGATGGTTACGCCGCCGTCAACCCCAAGGGCCGCGTGCCTGCGCTGGATGTGGACGGTACAATCCTGACTGAAACGGGCGCAATTCTGGACTACGTGGCGACGCTTGCCCCCGACCTGATGCCTGCTGACCCTGTGGCGGCTGCGAAGGCGCGCGGCGTGATGTATTATCTGGCTTCGACCATGCATGTGGCGCACGCCCACGGCCGGCGCGCAAATCGTTGGGCGGATGAAAAGCCCAGTTGGGCCGACATGGCGGCCAAAATGCCGCAGAACATGACCGAGTGTGCAGCCTTTGTTGAGGCAGCCTGCCTGCGTGGACCCTACATTTTCGGTGACACGATGTGCGTTGCAGATGCCTACCTGTTCGTTGTGTGCAGCTGGCTCACTGCGGACGGCGTTGACCTTGCCCCCTTCCCGAAGGTGCGGGCTTTTCTCGCGGCCATGGAAGCGCGGCCAAGCGTGCAGACCGTGCGCGCAAACGGGATGCTGCCATGACCCATCTATGGGTGCGCGCCGAACAACGGGACAATGAAAGCCGCGTGGGCGTGACCCCGGAAGGTGTGGCCAAGCTGATCTCCGCCGGGATCAAGGTCACGGTCGAAGACAGTACGACCCGCTGCATTTCCAGCGACAGATACGCTGCTGCTGGCGCTGAAATAGCACCGGCGCACAGTTGGCCCGGTGCGCCCGAGAAAGCCGTCATCTTTGGGCTGAAGGAGTTGCCTGAAGATGGCACACTCTTGCCCCACCGCCACATCATGTTCGGTCATGCATTCAAGGGACAGCCCGCTGGACAACGGCTGCTGAGGCGGTTTGACGCGGGCGGCGGGACGCTGCTCGACCTCGAGTATCTGGTGGACAGCGACAACCGCCGCGTTGCCGCCTTTGGATACTGGGCAGGTTATGCCGGGGCGGCGGTGGCCCTGAAATGCTGGATTGCCCAGCAAAAGGGACAGATCGCTGGCCCCGTTGCGCCCTATGCCAGTTCCAACCATCTGCTTGCCGACCTGCAATCCGACCTTGTCGCAACCGGAACTCACAGGCCGACGGCGCTGATTGTCGGTGCCCTGGGACGTGTCGGAACCGGAGCCGCAGATTTGTGCACTGTGATGGGTATCCCCACCACCCGATGGGACATGGCCGAAACGGCCCATGGTGGCCCGTTCCCGGAAATCCTTGCGCATGATGTCTTTTTCAATTGCATTCTCGCGCGTCCCGGCACGCCGGTCTTCGTTCCTTCCGACGCTCTGCACATGCCCCGGCGCCTCAGCGTCATTGGCGATATTGCCTGCGATCCGGACAGCGATTTTTCACCGATCAAGGTGTACGACAGAACGACCACATGGGACGCACCGGCCTTGCGCGTGCACGCAGCACCTGTGCTGGATGTGACAGCCATCGACAACCTGCCATCGATGCTGCCCGTAGAATCCTCAGAGGACTACGCCGATCAGTTGCTGCCCAGTCTGATGACACTGGCAGACCTGAACGGGGGCGTTTGGGCGCGCGCGAAGGCAACCTTTGATCAGGCGATGACCCGGACGTGAAAAAGGCGGGGGACACCCCCGCCTTACTCGGCCTCGATGGCTTTGTGATCAGATCCGCGCGAAACGCTGCGCAATCTTCGGGATCAGCCCCTCGAACTGCAACGGCGCGTCGGTCACGGCAAGGCAAATGCAGTCTTCGTGAATGTCTGCCACGGGTGTGTGGTGCGTATCACTGTCCGCCACTTCCACATCGCCACGCGCAAAATAGTCGTCTTCGTCCTGAAACGCCCCCTGCAGGACCATCGTCATTTCGGTCCCGTGGTGCCCGTGATCAGGCATTGCTGCGCCTGCAGGGATGTAAAGCAGGCGGGCGGACGCCTCGCTGGACGTGGGCAAGATCGCCTGTTTCACGCCAAGACCGATTGCACGCCATTTCACGCTGTCCAGATCACCGCCCACGTAATCCTGCAAGGGTCCGGGCAGGATCGACCCGGGGGTGCGCACAACGGGTGCCTGTTCTACCGGTCCGCCCGCGATCAGGGCCATGGTCGCCGCAAAACTGCCCGGCGCCAGTGTCACGTCGTTTGCCACCTCCTGTGCCAGCATTTCGCCGCCCACTGCATCGTAGCTTTCCACCGCGGCCCGGCAGGCGTCACATATCGACACATGCGTGGCGACCATGAGATTGAAGGCTTCGGGCAGGGTGCCTGCTGCATAGGCCATCAGAATCTCGTCCGGCAGGTGATGTTTAATCGTCTGTTCCATTGCACTGTTCACTTCATTGCGTGGCGCAGCCTCTCGAGCGCCAATCGTATCCGACTTTTGATCGTGCCCAGGGGCAGACCGGTTTTTTCGGCGATTTCACTGTGGGACATGTCCCCAAAATACGCCTGTTCTATCAATTCCCGCTGGGCGGCTGGCAATTCCGCAATCGCCTGGCCCAACAACTCGCTTTCCTGCTGCAGCGCCATGACATCGGCCTGATCAGGTTCTTCTTCGGGGCCCCAAGTCAGCTCTTCCGGCTCGGGGCGGCGCTGCTTGCGCAGCACGTCAATCTTCCGGTTCCGCGCGATCGTAAAGATCCAAGTCGCCACAGAGGCGCGCGCGGGGTCAAACATGTGCGCCTTGTGCCAGCAGGTCGCCAGAACCTCCTGCGCGCATTCTTCGGCCAGCGATGCGTCAGACCCCGATTTGATCAGGAACCCTTTGACCCGTGGGGCAAAATGTTCGAACAGTTCGGCAAAGGCCGACTGGTCCTGATGATCTCGGATGCGAACCATGTGGCTCACCCACAACATTCGCTTGCCGTCACTTTCATTCATCTTTGCAGGCCCTGTCACCGCCCCCGGAACCATGCCCAAGGGAGGCTGTGCATCTGATTGCGTCGTGTCTAAACCCGCGTACATGTGGGGTCTACGGCCCCTCTTAACCTTTGGATCAAAAAATAAATCTCTGGTCTTTGCACATCCGTTTCAGGCAGTGGTTCGTACACTATAATAACGTCAAGACACACAGGGACATCCGACGCCTATGCCATTTGAAAATCCGGCCGCCATCCGCAAGCGTATCGCAGTGATCGGAGGGGGCATTTCAGGAATGGGCGCAGCGCATATGCTGGCCGCCGATCACACCGTTACCCTGTTTGAATCCGAACCACGCCTTGGCGGTCATGCCCGCACGATCTTGGCCGGTAAAAATGGCGATCAGCCTGTGGACACGGGTTTTTTGGTCTTCAACTACGCCAACTATCCGCACATGGCCGCGCTGTTTGATGAATTGAGCGTGCCTGTGGTGAAATCCAACATGAGCTTTGGCGCTTCAATCGACGGCGGGCGACTGGAATACGGGTTGGCGAGCCTTGATGCGCTGTTTGCACAACGTGGAAACGCGCTGAACCCCCGCTTCCTGGGTATGGTGCGGGACATCATCCGGTTCAATCGAAATGCCGTGCGCGTCGCAAACGAAGACCGGACGCGCACTCTGGCGCAGTTTCTCGATGTGCTTGGCACAGGCAAGTGGTTCCGTGACTTCTACCTTTTGCCCCTTAGCGGTGCGATCTGGTCCACGCCCACCGAAAAGATCATGGATTTCCCGGCGCATGCCCTGATCCAGTTCTTTGAGAACCATGCCCTGCTCAACGCAACGGGCCAGCATCAGTGGTATACCGTGAACGGCGGTTCGATTGAATATGTGCGCCGCCTTGAGGCGGCGATGCGCGCAAACGGCGTCGAAATCAGGTTGGGCGCGCCGATCCAGTCCGTACGCCGCACGCCAACCGGAGCAGAGGTCAAGGCATGGGGCGGCGTGTGGGAAACCTTTGATGACGTCATCTTTGCCACGCATTCCGACGACACCCTGTCCTTGCTGGAAGACCGGACCGAGGCTGAAACCACCGCCCTTGGCGCCGTGAAGTACCAGCCGAACGACATCGTTCTGCACCGCGACCAAAGCATCATGCCCAAACGCCGCCAAACATGGTCAAGCTGGGTCTATACCGAGGACCGTGCCGCGCAGAGCGATCGCATTGACCTGACCTATTGGATCAACTCGCTGCAGCCTGTCCCGATGGACGATCCTCACTTTGTCACGCTGAACACCAAACGTCAGATCAGGGATGAGTTGATCTATGACCAGACCGTTCTGCGCCACCCGGTCTATGACCTCGCAGCCCTTGCCGCACAGGACACGGTGCGCGCCATGAATGGTGCAAACAACACGTGGTTCTGCGGCGCATGGATGCGCCACGGGTTCCACGAGGACGGGCTGTCCAGCGCCGTCGACGTCGTGCGCGCGATCAACCGGACGCCCAGCTTGCAGGTGGCCGCCTAAAATGACCGCGACGGTCGATCATATTTCCGGCGTCACCTATCACGGGCGCAAAGGGGCGATCACAAACGCCTTTCGCTATTCGGTGGATTACATGCTGCTGGATGCGGAGGCCTCTGTAACCACACCCTCCCTTTTTGCGCGCAATGGGCGCAGCCTTATGGCGCTGGATGATATTGACCACGGTGGTCCGCCCAAGGATGGGCGCGGTGCGGCATGGGTGCGAGACGTCTTGCAGGCCCATCAAGTCACCGGCGTTGCCCGCATCGAACTGCTGGCCCAGCCCAAGGTGCTGGGTCATGTGTTTAACCCGGTCAGCTTTTGGCTGTGTCGTCGGGAAGATGAGGCGCTGATCGCAGTGATCGCAGAGGTGACCAACACGTTCGGCGATCGTCACAGCTATCTTGTGCACCACCCTGACCTGCGCCTCATCTTCCCGACGACACAGCCAAAAGCTGACCGGGTTAAACACATGACCCAGCACCTTGGGCTGGGCCA
>JBCBDZ010000128.1:0-9628 GCA_038529225.1 Pseudomonadota bacterium
GTTGTGACTGACACGGCACGGCGCAAGACGGTACTGGTGACGGGGGGCGCGCGTGGGATTGGGGCTGGCATCGTCGCTGCATTGCGCGACACCCATGACGTCATGGTGCATTACAACACGACGCTGCCTGAACATGATGCAGTGGTGCAGGGGGACCTGACCGATCCCGAAACGCCGGCCCGTTTGATCGCTGCAACCATGGACCGCTTTGGCCGCGTGGATGCATTGGTGCACAATGCGGGCGACATTTCAGTGTCACCTCTGGATGCATTCACGCCTGAGGCCTATCGCGCCATGTTCGATGTGAACCTGTTTTCCGCCCAGGGTCTGCTGGCCGCCGCCATGCCCCATCTGGGCCGGGGCGCGGCGATGGTCAACGTCTCGTCCGTGAACGCTGTTTTGCCGCCCAAAGGGGCCGCCATGTATGGTGCCAGCAAGGCGGCGCTCGATCTTTGGACGCGCGGGGCGGCCAAGGAACTGGGACCTCAGGGCATCCGGATCAACGCAGTGGCCCCAGGTGCGATTGACGTACCGGACGCGGGTCGGGATGATGCGTTGAAACAAGCCTTTTTGGACATGACGGCCCTGGGGCGCATGGGGACGCCTTCGGACATCGCCGGGGTGGTCGCCTTTTTGCTCAGCGATGCGGCATCCTTCATAACGGGCGAGGTTGTGACCGTTTCGGGGGGCTACAGACTGTGAGCGCGCGTTTGACACAAGTGACACCGTTCGTGCCCTGTACGTCTCTGAAACGCCAAATCGGGTTTTATGAGGGCATTCTGGGCTTTTCGGTGGGATTTAGGTCCGAAAACTACGCGTTCATACGCCGTGATGATGTGGCCCTGCGGCTCGTAGAGGTCTGGGACGGGGTGAATCTGTCGCACCCCGAGCGCGAGGGTTCGTTTTACATTGATGTGGTGGGTCTGGATGATCTTTTTGCCGCGTTGAAGCCCGCACTCGACACGCTTGCGACAGGCCGGGTGCGCCCGCCATTTGATCAGGACTATGGGCAGCGTGAGTTTCACGTCAAAGATGAGGACTGCACATTGATTTTCTTTGGAGAGGCACAGTGACCACACGCCTGACGCCCCTGGAACTGATGACCAAGCTGATCAGTTTTCCCACGATCAGTCGCGATACCAACCTGCCATTGGTGGACTGGCTGGAAGGGTATCTGAACGACCACGGCATCACCTGTCATCGCTATTATCACCCTGATCAGCCCAAGGCCGCTCTGTTTGCGCATGTCGGCCCCGAGGTCGAGGGCGCTGTCGTGCTCTCGGGGCACACGGATGTGGTGCCGGTCGATGGCCAGCCGTGGGATACGGACCCGTTTGTTGTCACGGAAGCCGAGGGCAAGTATTTCGGGCGCGGCACCTGCGACATGAAAGGCTTTGACGGGCTGGCCATCTGGGCGCTGGTCGAGGCGCACCACGCGGGCAAGGCGATGCAGATTGCGCTCAGCTTTGATGAAGAGATCGGGTGCCTTGGCGCGCCCCCGATGATCGAAGCCATGCAAGGTGTTGTGCCCAAGGGCGGACCGGTGATCGTGGGTGAACCGTCGATGATGAAGGCGGTGACGGGTCACAAGGGCGGGCAGGGTTTTGACACCCATGTGATCGGGTTCGAGGTGCATTCCTCGCTTTTGCCAACTGGAGTAAGTGCCATTCTGGAAGGCGCGAAGATCATCGACTTTGCCAACCATCGCAACGCCGAGAATATGGCCGCCACACCTTCGCCGCTGGCGGCGATGTTCGACCCGCCCTTCACCACGTGGCATGTGGGGCAGGTGTCGGGCGGAACGGCGCACAATATCACGGCCAAGGATTGCCGGTTTTCGATGGATTTTCGTGCGGTGCCCGGGGATGACGTCGTGGCGTTGAAAGAGGCCTATCTTGCACATGTGGCGGGAATCGAGGCGGGGATGCAGAAGGTGCATCCTGGCGCGCGGGTCGATATCGAGACACGCTTTGACGTGCCCCCCCTGAAGCCGGAACCCGACGGTGTGGCCGAAGCGCTGGTGCGCGGCATCACAGGCGACAATGCCGGGCACGTCGTCAGCTACGGCACCGAGGCAGGGCAGTTTCAGGCCGCCGGCTATTCCGCGGTCGTCTGTGGTCCGGGCGATATCGCACAGGCCCACCAACCCAATGAATTCATTACCGTGGCACAGTTCGAGGCGGGTCACGCCTTTATGCGTGATCTGGTGGCGCGGCTTTGAGGGCCGCCGTTCGGGACTGTTTTGAGCCATGCTCAAAAGGCGCCCGCCCGCCGACCCGCCGGAGCCCGGGGTGACACCGTTTCCGATTTCCGAGGCAACGCCCGTCACGTGGCCGGCGCCCCATCCGGCAGAGACGGATGTCGTGGTCATTGGCGGCGGTGTGATCGGCGTGTGCACCGCCTTGTTTCTCGCGCGCAGCGGACAGCGCGTGGTGTTGCTGGAAAAGGGCCGGATTGCGGGCGAGCAATCCTCGCGCAACTGGGGCTGGATTCGTCAGCAGGGGCGCGATCCGGACGAGTTGCCGATCATGGTCGAGGCCAATCGCCTGTGGCGTGACCTTGCCAGCGAAACGAATGTGGACATCGGTCTGAAGACCGGCGGTGTCACCTATCTTGCCGCGACGGAAAAGGCGATGGCTGGCTATGCAGACTGGCTTGTCCATGCGGCGGCGAATGGGGTGGACAGCCGCCTTTTGAGCACTGCAGAGACGGCAGAACTGATCCCGGGAATGGCACGGCGCTATGCGGGTGCACTTTACACCGCCTCGGACATGCGCGCCGAACCTTGGGTGGCCGTACCCGCCCTTGCGGGCATCGCCGCACGCGCAGGCGTGTCCATCGTGGAAAACTGTGCTGTGCGTGCGCTGGATATTGCAGCGGGCCGCGTGGCCGGGGTGATAACCGAACAGGGTCGCATCAAGGCATCAGAGGTGGTGCTGGCAGGAGGCGCGTGGTCAAGCCTGTTTCTGCGCAGGCACGGGGTGGCGATACCGCAACTCTCGGTTCGCTCGACTGTTGCTGCCACCGGGCCGATGCCGATGGTCTATCCGGGCGGCGCCACGGACGAAAACCTCGCCTTTCGTCCGCGTGCCGATGGGGGCTATTCGCTTGCGCCCGGAGGTATGGTCGAACTGTTTGTCGGACCCGACGCGTTTCGGTCCTTGCCCAAGTACCTTGCGCAACTGCGCGCTGATCCGCTTGGGGTCAAGTTGTATCCGGCAGCACCACGCGGCTTTCCCGATGCGTGGGCCACGGCACGGTCATGGGCTGCGGATGCGATCAGCCCCTTTGAAAAGATGCGCGTGCTGAACCCGGCGCCAAGCAAGCGCAAGCTCAGGGGCCTGACCCGCGATTTTGCGGCCTTGTTCCCGGATCTGGGTCCGGTTCAGGTCAAGTCAGCCTGGGCGGGGATGATTGACACCATGCCGGATGTGGTCCCTGTGGTGGACCGGGTTGCCGCCTTGCCCGGCTTGACTGTTGGTACGGGCATGAGCGGTCACGGCTTTGGCATTGGTCCGGGCATGGGAAAGGTGCTGGCCGCTCTGGTCACCGGGGCCGAGGTGGGGCATGATCTGACACGCTTCCGCCTCGCCCGGTTCTCGGACGGTTCGCCCATGCGGATCGGTCCGTCCCTATGACATCCAGAAAGGATACGTGATGCCGATCAAGAATCGCCTTGCAGAAACCCATGCCGAAATCACCGGTTGGCGGCACCACTTGCACGCCCATCCCGAACTGGGGTTCGAGGAACATGAAACGGCCGCTTTCGTTGCCAAGACGCTGGGCGACATTGGCGTGGACAAGGTCGAAACGGGTGTTGCGAGGACCGGCGTCGTTGCTGTCATCAAGGGCCGCACGGACAGCAAGGGCCGCGTGATCGGCCTGCGCGCAGACATGGATGCCTTGCCCATTCTTGAGGATAGCGGCGTGGACTACCCCTCGCAAAACCCCGGCGTGATGCATGCCTGCGGCCATGACGGGCACACGTCCATCCTTTTGGGTGCGGCGCAATACCTTGCCGAGACACGCAATTTCGACGGTACGGTGGTGCTGATGTTCCAGCCTGCCGAGGAAGGTGGCGGGGGCGGCCGTGTGATGGTCGAAGAAGGGGTGCTGGATCGCTATGGCGTGCAGGAGGTTTACGGCCTGCACAATATGCCCGGCTATCCGACAGGACAATTCGCCATTCGGGCCGGGTCATTGATGGCCTCGGCGGATGAATTCTACATCACGATCACCGGCAAGGGCGGCCATGCTGCCGCACCACACGATTCGATTGATCCCAACGTGACTGCGGCTCACATCATTCTGGGGCTACAGAGCATCGCGAGCCGCAATGTGGACCCACTGGAATCGACAGTGGTGTCGGTGTGTGCCCTGCATTCGGATGTGGACACGCACAACGTTATTCCTCAGCAGACCCGGATGACAGGCACTGTACGCGCATTGAATTCCGAAGTGCGCGACATGGTCGAGGCGCGGGTCAAGTCCATCGCCACGACCATAGCCGAAGCTTATGACTGCGTCGCCGAGGTGGATTACCGGATCGGGTACCCGGTCACCGTGAACGACCCCACGCATACCGAATACGCCGCTGCCGCCGCCCGTGCCGTGGCAGGTGATGTTGACACAAACACACCGCCGATCATGGCGGCCGAGGATTTCTCTTTCATGCTGAACGAGCGGCCCGGCGCCTACATGTTTCTGGGCAATGGGGATGGGCCGATGGTGCACCATCCGGCTTATGTCTTTGATGACAACGCCATTCCCGCCGGGTGCAGCTGGTTTGTGGAGCTTGTCGAACAACGCATGCCGGCCCAATAGGCACCACGCGCGTGCATTCTGTATCCTTTGGGTCTGGACATTCGGCCCGGGTGGGGCAGGTTCACGCCGGAAACTTTTTACCCTGTCAGGAGGTCCCAATGCCGATCAAGAACCGTTTTGCCGAAATGCAGGCCGACATCACCGCATGGCGTCGCGACATCCACGCACACCCGGAAATCCTGTTCGAGACCCATCGTACCAGCGCGTTGGTGGCTGAAAAGCTGGACGCGTTTGGCTGTGATGAAGTGGTCACCGGCATCGGGCGCACGGGCGTCGTCGGCGTGATCAAGGGTCGCGACACGGCGTCGGGCAAGGTCATTGGCCTGCGTGCGGATATGGATGCGCTGCCGATCCACGAACAGACGGGGCTCGATTATGCCTCGAAAACGCCGGATGCGATGCACGCGTGTGGACATGACGGGCATACGGCCATGTTGCTGGGGGCGGCCAAGTACCTTGCGGAAACCCGCAATTTCGACGGCACTGTCGTGGTGATCTTTCAGCCTGCAGAAGAGGGCGGCGGCGGAGGGCGCGAGATGTGCAACGATGGCATGATGGAGCGCTGGGGCATCGACGAAGTCTATGGCATGCACAACTGGCCCGGCAAACCTGTGGGCGAATTTTCGATCCGTTCTGGCGCGTTCTTTGCGGCCACTGACCTGCTCAACATCGAATTTGAGGGACTGGGTGGACATGCGGCCAAGCCACAGGAAACCGTCGACACAACGCTGATGGCGTCGCATGCGGTGACGGCGTTGCAGTCCATCGTCAGCCGCAATGCCGACCCGATCGACCGGATCGTGGTGTCGATCACGTCGTTCGAGACATCCTCCAAGGCCTTCAATGTCATCCCTCAGAAAGTGCAGATTCTCGGAACCGTGCGTACGATGTCCGCAGAAATGCGCGATCTGGCCGAAAAGCGTATCACCGAGATTTGCAATGGCGTTGCGGCTACCTTTGGCGGCGTGGCGCGGGTAGAATATCAGCGCAACTATCCAGTGATGGTGAACCACGACGAGCAGACGGAATTCGCGGCCGAGGTCGCCCGGTCCGTGTCCGGGCAGTGTGAAGAGGCACCGCTTGTGATGGGGGGCGAGGACTTTGCTTTCATGCTCGAAGAGCGCCCCGGCGCCTATATTCTGGTTGGTAATGGCGACTCGGCTATGGTGCACCATCCGGAATATAATTTTAATGACGAGGCTATCCCGGCGGGCTGTTCGTGGTGGGCGGAGATTGTCGAGCAAAGGATGCCGATGGCGGGGTGACGCCGTCTGACGCTCCTGCCTTTGGCAGATCGCCCCACCCGCCGTCCCTCTGACGCCCTTGAATCGGCTTAACCTGCGACATCTGCCGCATGGTTCTGCGCCAGATCAACCAGGCGGTCCGCAAGGGTGTGCCCGGCTTTGTCCCGTGTGAAAGGGTCCAATCCTGCGCCAGATGCACGTGCCTGCGCCCCCTCTATCCCCATATCGCGCAGGTGGTTCCGGCTGGCGATGTCCCGGCACTGTGCCATTGCGATACTGCGCAAGACATAGGCGGCGGTCACGGGAAATCGTCTCCATCCTTGCGCGCTGGCGTCGGTCAGTTGTGCGTCCAGCAGCGCAACCGGAACCTGCGCGCGTGCGCAGCGATCCAGCAGAATTGGCCACAACTCAGAGTTCACAAGCACACAAAGATCCGGCCGCCAGTGCCGCAGGAAACGATCCATTGGCCCCGACCCCTCCAGCGGGCTGAACTGATGGGTGGCGCGTCCCGAAAGCTGCCCGGTCACCGCCTGCGCCGAAGCCGCTGTGTTTGACGTCAGCAAGAGGGTCGCGTTCGGGTGGGCCCTCGTAATCTCGGTGATCAGGGGGAGAACCGAGTTCACCTCATCTTCACCGGCTGCATAAATCCATATCAGGGTGCCTGCACGCCGGTCCATCCCGGCATGGCCAAGCCTTTCATGGGCCCGCTGGATCGAAACGCCGGCCCGCCGCAGTCTGTTGACGGACGCCCGCGCAAGGAACGGCAGGGCAAGGGCGGCCAGTACACTGTAGAGGTGAAACAGGGCCGTTGGCCGCATGTTCGCTATCCGCCCGTATGGCTCATGTGCCGGGGCATCTGGCCGTCAAGGCGCTGGCGCGAGTAGTCGAAATCATGCCCCTTGGGCTTGGCGCCAATCGCGGCGCGAATGGCGTCTTCCAGCGGCCCATCGTCATCCACGTGCGCGCGCAAGGGCGCACGCAGGTCGGCCATGTCTTCCTGACCGAGGCACATGTAAATCTCGCCTGTGCAGGTCAGCCGGACACGGTTACAGCTTTCGCAGAAATTGTGGCTGAGAGGGGTGATGAAGCCGATTTTCTGGCCGGTTTCCTCAAGGCGGACGTAGCGGGCAGGGCCGCCCGTGCGCTCGGCGAGGTCGGTGACGGTGTAGTGATCGCTGTAGCGTGCGCGCACATCTTTGAGGGACCAGTACTGGCCCAGACGGTCTTCGTTTCCGAGATCGCCCATCGGCATGACTTCGATCCAGGTGAGGTCCATGGACCGCTCAGCACACCAGCGCGTCAGCGTCTCCAATTCGTCCTCGTTAAAGCCCTTGAGGGCCACTGCGTTGATCTTGACCTTGAGGCCCGCCGCCAGCGCGGCATCCACCCCGCGCAGCACCTGGGGCAGGCGACCCCAGCGGGTGATGTCTGCAAATTTCTGTTCGTCCAGCGTATCCAGCGAGATGTTCACCCGGCGCACGCCCGCGGCATAGAGTTGATCGGCAAACCGCTCAAGCTGACTGCCGTTGGTCGTCAGCGTCAGTTCCTTGAGAGTGCCTGCGTCAAGATGGCGGCCCATCGCGTTGAAAAACGTCATGATGTCGCGGCGCACCAGCGGCTCGCCGCCCGTGATCCGCAGCTTTTGCACGCCCAGACCGATAAAGGTTGAACACATGCGATCCAGCTCTTCGAGGGTCAAAAGCTCTTTCTTGGGCAGGAAGGTCATGTTTTCGGACATGCAATACACGCAGCGAAAATCGCAGCGGTCGGTGACCGACACGCGCAAGTAAGTGATGGCGCGGGCAAAGGGATCAATCAGCGGGGCGTTCATGTGCGTAGTGGTATGTGCGCGCAACAGTGTCTGCAAGGGCATTGCGCCAACATTTGTGTGCTCTATGGTTGGCGCATGCGACGAATGATGATGATTGCGCTGTGTGTTTCGGGATGCGGGATGTGGCCTGAACCGACCGAAACAGCGTCCGGCACCGCGAATGTATCCCCGGTTTCCAGCGATGTGCAGCGCCCTGTCGCGCGACCTGAAGGTGCCGCTCCGCGTGAGGTTTCTGACAGTGGCCCGCCCGAAGTCTCGGCTGGTACTCTGGGACGGACGATTGCCTCTCTTGGAAACCCGGGCGAAGCGGGGATGTGGCTGAAAACGCCGCTGGTCAGCACCGAACGCAGCGCGCGCGTTTCCAATCCTGCAACAGGTCAGTCTGTCGAGGTGACCCTTATTCCCATTGACGGACCACGCACCGCAGGCAGCCGCATGTCACTTGCGGCCATGCAAGCCATTGGTGCGCCGCCGGGTGACTTGGTCGAAGTCGACGTTTTCGGGTTCTAGCGCCTCACGCCAGATACTTGCCCGCCTCCTTGGCAGCAAACGGCTTCATCGCGCCCCCATGTTCATCCAGAAACGCGCGTGCACGCAGGGCGTCATGTTTGCCCAATTCGCGCACCCACCACGCAATGGCCTTTTGGATAAACCATTGTTGATCAGGGACATAAGAGGCCGCCCAACCCAACACCCGCTCGCGGGCAACCACGTCTTCGGGCTTGGGGAAGTTCTGTTTGGTCCACGGCAGGGTGATCACCAACGCGGCCCGGCGTGTCCACATATGCTCGGATGTCGTCCAGCCCTCCACCTGATCAAGGCGGGTCGGGTCGGCCGTCACCCGGCGTTGTCCCGCCATACAGGCGTGATCCGCAATGGCCCAGCCGTCAAATTGCGGCACCCATGACGCAATCAGCGCCCATGCGGCAGCGTCCGGGCGGATACGGGCCTGCGTCAGCAGCTTGGCCGCTGCCAGTCGGGCCTCGTAGATGTCGGTCTGCCATAACCCGTCGGCGAGGGCGAGGCGCGCAGGCACATCCAGCGCCTTGCGCCAGCCTTGGGTCAGGTCATTCAGGACGGGATTTGGCACGCCAAGATGCACGCGTCTGGATTTGTGATAGGCCTTGGCACCTGCCGCGCGGGTCTCGTCCCCATGGGCTGCGATCTGAGCAAGCGCGTCCTCCGGGCTCACTCGACCGTCACCGACTTGGCGAGGTTGCGGGGTTGATCCACATCCGTGCCTTTGGCGACGGCCGTGTGATAGGCGAGGAGCTGGGCAGGCACGGCATAGAGGATCGGGGCGATGATATCCGGGCAGTCGGGCATGGGTATTTGCGCCCAAGTGTCCTCGCCGGACTCTTTCAGACCTGCCGCATTCGAGATCAGGGCAACCTTGCCCTTGCGCGCCATGACCTCCTGCATGTTCGACACGGTCTTGTCGAACAGCATGTCGCGGGGGGCCATGACCACCACAGGCACGGATTTGTCGATCAGGGCAATGGGGCCGTGTTTCAGTTCGCCGGATGCATAAGCTTCGGCGTGTATATAACTGATTTCCTTTAGCTTTAAGGCGCCTTCCAGTGCCAGCGGGAACATCACGCCGCGTCCCAGGAACAGAATGTCGCGCGCCTCGGCCAGTTTGCGGGCGGTGGATTTCATCGCGCCGCTCTGCTCGATGGCGAGGTTCATGAGGGCAGGCAGGCTGCGCAATGATGTGACGTGTTCTGCC
>JBCBDZ010000129.1:0-9621 GCA_038529225.1 Pseudomonadota bacterium
GTGCAAAAGCCGCGAAAGGATGTCACGCCCAAGAGCATCCGTGCCCAGAAACCATTCCCCTCCCGGCGGTCGAAGCCGGTTGGGAATGTTGATGGCGGTTGGATCATGCGGCGCGAGCGTCGGGCCGAATACTGCAAGCAGCGCGCACACTGTGACCAGAACATAGACGCTACGCATCGCGGCCACTCACGCGTGGATCAAGACTGCGATAGATCAGGTCGATGGCGAGGTTCACCACCACGAAGATGACGGCGGCCAAAATCACGACCGCCTGCACCTTCGGAAAATCGCGCGCAAAGATGGCGTTTACGAGAAAGCTCCCGAGACCGGGTCGCGCAAAGATCACCTCGACCACGACAAGGCCTTCCAGCAGGAAGGCGAGTTCCAGACCGAGAACGGTGACGACAGGCACGGCGGCGTGGGGGGCGACGTGGTCGCGGGCAATACCCCGGCGCGCGACGCCCCGTCTGGTAAAGGCTGGCAGGAAAGGCTGCTCGCGTGCCTCCAGAATGCCCGAGCGGATAATGCGCGTGAGGGACGCAGCAACACCAAAGCCCAGCGTCATTGCGGGCAAGATACTGTGTGTGGTCGTTTCAGCCCCCATGGCCGGTAACCAGCCGAGTTGTACCGCGAAGAGCAGGATGAGCAACAACCCGAGCCAAAACGCCGGGATAGCAACCCCAACCGATGCAAGGGCGACAGCGCCGCGATCCAGCCAACTGCCGGGTCTGCGCGTTGCGACAAGGGCAAGTGGCACCGAGACGGCCAAACCGAGTCCCAAGCTGACAAGCGCAAGCGGAAACGTGTAGGACATCGCCGTCACAAGATCGGGCCAGACGTCTCGGCCATTGACCGAAGACTGCCCGAAATCACCCTGCAAAAGCGGGGCGAGCCAGGCCCAGAACGCTGTCCAGAACCCGTCGTCAAACCCGGCCTCGGACCGGATGAAATCCAAAACCTCTTTGGACACGTTCTGACCATAGCGCGCTTCGGCAATCGCCAGGGCGGGATCGCCGGGCGCATTCCACAGCAGCGCAAAGGTCGCCAAGGCTGCCCCAGTCAGAACGACCATAGCGCGTAACAAGAGCCCTCCCAAGAAGCCAATCACGCAACACGCTCCAAAGCGCCAAGGGCAAAGGCGGCATCACGGAGTGTCCGTCCATACTCGGTCTGCGGTGCTTGGACAAAGTCTGGCGCAGTTGCGAACTCTTCGATCCGACCTGCGCGCAGCACGGCGATGTCATTGGCGAATGCGGCCGCGTATCCCAGATCATGCGTCACGATCAGCGCAGCAAAGCCTTCCTGTTCCTGCATGGCGGCAATCAAACGCGCGGTATGCTTCTGCGTGACGGCATCCAGCGCGGACAAGGGTTCGTCAAACAGCACCAGTGGTGGGGCGGCGATAAGCGCGCGCAGAATACCCATGCGCTGTGCCTGTCCGATAGACACCTGATCCGGACGTCGGTCCAGCAGATCGGGTTGAACTTCAAGCGCACGGCACAGCGTTGCCAACCGCTCAGGCTCCACGCCCGCGTATTGGGCCACCACAGGTTCCATGACAGAGCGACGGAGCGACAGGCGCGGATTAAAGGCCGCGCGCGGTTCCTGCATGACGAGCGCGGGACGGCACTGCGAGACCGGTGCGCCATTCCAAGACACGCTACCCGCAGAGCATCGGACCAGCCCAAGGATTGCGCTGATGAGCGTGGATTTGCCCGCACCACTTTCGCCCACCACCGCCAGCGTACGCCCCGGTTCGAGTGAGAACGAGACCTCCTGCAGCGTCGTTACAGCGCCAAGCCGGACAGAGATGTTGTCAACCGTCAGCATGGCAGTTCCAGCCAATTCCGATGCGCGCACAGGGCCTTGGCGGCTCGTGTTTTCGGTGATGCGAGGAACACTTGGGTCGATGCATCCTCCACAATCTGCCCGGCATCCATCACCATCAATCGGGAGACCCGACGCGCGGCAAGCCCAAGATCATGCGTGATCAGCAAGAGCGCCGTTTGCCGGTCCCTGAGGTAGTCCTCAAGCAAATCCATGGTCCCCGCTGCCACCACCGGGTCCAGCGCAGAGGTGGGTTCATCCATAACCAGAAGGTCAGGCGTGCCGATCAGTGCCATTGCAATGACAAACCGCTGCTGCATCCCGCGGCTCCAACCCCAGGGGCGTTTGCGCAAATCGCCATGCTCAATCCGGAGGGCTTGGAACAGGGTCTCGCGACGCACAGCGCCAGGAGCAAGCCCCAAGGCCCGCTCTGCTTCCTGCCAGTGAAACGCCATCGACCGCAACGGATCGAGCGCTTCATCCGGGCTTTGCGGGACATGGGCAACACCGGAGCCTTGCGCGCGCAAAGCGTCTACCAGTTCATGCCCAAGGGTCGACTTGCCGGACCCTGAAGCGCCGACAAGCCCGACGCGTTCGCCGGGCTTGAAGTCCACATTCGTGGGATAAAGGATGGTACGGCCTGAGCGTTCTGCGCTCAGGCCTTGGACTTGTATCGTCATTCAGCGAAGCGTGTCTCGTGTGTGATCCAGTAGGTCTCGGTCGGGTGGACCTGATAACCGGTCAGACCGGTACGCGCCACCACGGCTTGGCTGACATGAAACACCGGGATCAGCGGGACATCGGTGGCGATGATCTGCTGCACCTCGTCGTAGATCCGCTCACGCTCGGCTTGCTCAAACGTGGTCTGACCTTCGACCAACAGGGCGTCCATCGCCGGGTTGGCGTAGTTGCCCGCGTTCGAGCCGCCGTCACTGGCCAAGAGGAATCCCAGGATCGATCCGGGATCGCCTTGTGGCAACATGACCCAGGCTTGCAGAAACATGTCGCCATCACCAGCCTTGAGCGCATCGTTGCTTGCGCCATACTCACCCACGCGCACGGATGCCGTGATGCCGATCTGTTGCAGGAAGGCTTGCGTGATTTCGGCCGTTGGTGGCAACGCTGCGCGAGAGGAGTAGGTGAGAAGTTCGATCTCAAGCGGTTCACCATCAAGCATCCAGGTGCCGCCCTGCTTGACTGCGCCAGCTTCGGCCAGCAGTTCCTCTGCCCGCGCAGGATCATAAGTCGGCGCGATGTCAGCGGCCCAGCTTTTGCCCGCGGGATAGATTGTGCCTGCAGGCACGCCGCCGACGCCAGAAAGAACCGCCTCGACGATGCCCTCCCGGTCAATCGCCAAAGACACGGCTTGCCGGATCAACGGGTTCGCCAGCGGACCCGACGTTGTGTTCATTGAATAAAAGTAAAGCCGTGCGGTTGGTGCCGTGAATCCCTGCGCACCCGTTTCCTGGATACGCACAAAATCGGTTTCGGGATAGTTGATCACCATATCCACATCCCCAGCTTCAAAGGCGAGTGAGGCTGTTGCAGGATCGGGTGACGCGACAACGCGCACCTCGTCAAAGCCGGGTTCGCCCAATCGGTAATCTGCGTTTGCCTCAACACGATAGGACTGTTCGGGGACGGCGTCGCGGAAGATGTAGGGGCCCGTGGCATTGATCGGGAAGGCCTCTGACGGCGCGCCAAGAATGGCGACACCTGGATCAGACAGGCTCCATTGGAACGCGGCGTTGGGGCTGTTGGTTTCAAAAACCACTACTCGCTCGCCATCCGCAGTCATGCCCGCCAGATCCAGAACGCCCGCGATGCGCTTGTTGAACGCCGGATCGTTCTCGTCCGAAATCGGCGCAATTGCATCGATGACCGCCTGTGCCGTCACGGGAGAGCCATCGTGGAATGTCAGTCCCTCGCGCAAGGTCACGCGCCAGGTCGTCGGTGCGGTTTGCTCAATGCTTTGTGCCAAGCGTGGGTAGAGGTTCAGATCATAATCGATGCCCATGAGCGTTTCTGTGACGCCGGTCTGGTTTGACATCCAGCCGTTGTAGCCTGCACGCGGGTCAGGCACCTCGGCCGTGGGGCCGAATGTGACTGAAATGTTAAGAGTATCGTCTTGCGCTGCGGCCGGCAGTGCGGTGCCAAGCGCAATCAAAGCGGCAGCGGAAATGCGGGTGAGAAATGACATGGAGGTCCCTTCAGATATTCGTTTTCAGGTTGTTGTGGATTGAGAAGCGATCCCGCGCGAGCGTGCGGGCTTCCGCTTGTGACAGAACGGATAGCGCGTCTTCAGGGCTCAGCCCTTTCGCACAGGCGCGGTTCCAGACGCGTCGGGCTGACATGGGCGACCATGGCAGCGCTGCTTGCGCCAGCCAATGTCGCAGCGGCGCAGGCAATGCATCGTAGCTGCGCATCGGGTCCACCGAGCGTCGCTTGCATTTGAGCGATGTCGATCCGAGATTGCGGGTCAAATGTCGTCCTCCGGGCTGTCGACCGCATCCAGCACCAGAATGAGCCGGGTCTGTCCTGTCCCTTGAATGGGTGGCGAGCGATGGAGCAGACCCGAGGCCGGTGTGTCGGGCCAACGCGTACCGCGCAACAGGATCGGTGCACCCGTTGCAACCGAAAAGACACGTGCAGGGTCCTGGCCGTCGGTTGAAATGCCGTATTGGGTGCCCTGGCCGCGATAGGTGCACACAAGCCGCGCCGTGATCGCGTCGATATGGAACTTGCGGCACGCGTTCGTCGTCACCGCCTGAAGGCGCAGCCGCAGATAGGGTGCCTTCATCAACCCGGCGAAAATCCCGGCCAAAGCGCTGATATCGCCGACAAGTTGATCGCGTTCCTCGCCCTCCGGAGTTTCCGCCACATCGCAAAGCGCGGTAACCGCAGAGCGTACGGCATCGGGACGCAAGACGATCCGTCCCTGCGGCAATAGCGACGGATCAAGGGTGTCGATCCATTTCTGAAAAACAGGGTCGGGTTGCCTGCGCCAGATCGCGGCCGCGCAGCCGGGCTGGAGAAATGTTCTGAGGTCTTCGGGCTTGTCAGCGACCGAAACGCCAACGGCAGCGTTCCGGATCAGGGCGCGCGTCAGCGTCATGCCGCTTCCCCTTGCCGTCGCCAAGCTGGGAACGGATTTGGGTAATCCGGCAGATCATCTGGACCACTTGTCGCCGTAGCGGGGATCAAGCAGGCATCCAGCCGCGCCTTTAGCGCAGGCCAATCAATGCCCGCACCGATGAACACAATCTCTTGGCGTCGATCCCCCCATGGCTCCTGCCAGTGCTGCTGCATGTAGTTTCGCGCGCTTTCATGATCGGGCCAGCGGTCTTGCGGCACGGACGCCCACCAGGTTCCAAGCGGCTTGATGCTTGACAAGGCTCCAGCAAGCGAGAATTCAACAATCCAACCGGGTCGGGTCGAGATCCAGAAATGCCCCTTGGCGCGGATCACTCCGGGCAAATCGCCGTTTAAAACGCTCAGTATCTTCTCGGGGATGAACGGCAGCCGCGCGCGGTAGACGAAGGAGGCAACGCCATATTCCTCGGTTTCCGGCGTGCGGTCGGCGAAACCATAGAGTTCCTTGGCCCACATCGGGTGTTCATGCGCTTTCTCGAAATCGAACATGCCGGTATCAAGGATCGCCTCGGCGGCGACATCTGAGTGGTCCGTTTCGATGATCTTGGCATCAGCGTTCAAACTGCGGATGATTTTGCGCGCGGCGTCCGTCCGCTCTGACCCTGCATCTGTCACCTTGTTCAGAACGACCACATCGGCGAATTCAATCTGCTCGACCAACAAATTGACCAGCGTCCGATCATCCTCTTCCCCAAGAGTCTCGCCGCGATCCTTCAGGAAGTCGTGGCTGGAAAAGTCGTTCAGCAGGTTCACCGCGTCGACGACCGTCACCATCGTGTCCAGCCGGGACACGTCAGACAGGCTGTCGCCAAACTCGTCCCGAAAATCAAAGGTGGCGGCAACGGGAAGCGGCTCTGAAATCCCGGTGGATTCAATCAGCAGGTAATCGAAACGACCTTCCGCTGCGAGCCTGCGCACCTCTTCCAACAGATCATCCCGCAAGGTGCAGCAGATACAGCCGTTCGACATCTCCACGAGCGTCTCATCGGTCCGGCTCAGCTCCGTGTCTGCCCGCACGAGATCCGCATCAATATTCACTTCGGACATGTCATTGACGATGACCGCAACGCGGCGCCCTTCGCGGTTGTTCAACACCCGGTTCAACAGCGTTGTTTTGCCCGCGCCCAGAAATCCAGAGAGGACGGTAACGGGAAGGCGCGTGTCCGACATGTCTGATCTCCTGCAAGGACGGCAACGATCACGCAACTTACTCAGTTACTAGATGAATGCAACATGCAATGTTACATAGCCTGCCAGTTTGAACGAAGGCCGCCCATGGCGCGAAACAGCCGTCTGTCCCTCGCCTTGCACACCCTCTGCCAAATGGGAGGCGAGCCGGACCGTGTGCGCACTTTTGCCGAGAGGGGCGGAACCACGCGTTGAAGATTTCGCAGGTTGCGTTGTCCCAGAATGATCGAGGCTTGATGCAAGCGGTCTTGGCGCCGACGGCTGCAATCCGGTCCCGCACTTTTCGGGCGATAAATTTCGGCCCGTTGTCGGATCATACCTATTCCGGCAGGCCGCGCAGCATGGATCAGTCCGTCAGCACATCCAGCACATCCGAGCAGTCAAACTTGCGATCAACGCGGATCATCAGGGCCGCTCTTGTGTATTCATGGACAGTGTTGAGCATCCGATTGACCCGACCATCAGCAGTCCGAACCTGCCGAAACATCGATGCAATCTCTTCCGGCGTTTCTCGTTTTCCAGCTGTCGCTGATCTTCCGGTTTTGCGGGGCAAACCATCCCAGTTGGTGGACCACTTTCAGGCGTTACTCCACGACGCAGCGAACGACCGCTGTCCGCCCACGCAGCGCGAACCGCCCTTCAAAACAACGGACGGTTACAGGTCCGCTTCGGGCTGGGAGCAGCCAACGACCACCGCCACCCCCACGTTCACCCTTCTTTAGCAAACACCACCGCGCGCTGCGTTAACCCGCCCGTCCGTGCACGCGCGGTGCACGGTCTGTGCATCGCCCAAACCCCATGTATCAGGGCGTTAACCCATCGATTCACGCCCCGACCGAAAATCGGTCACCCAACGTTGCGTAATCCGGCCGCGCCCCGTCCCGACCACCGCCCCGCAAAACCCGCGGGGCTACTGTCCCCTCCGGGCACCCCCGCTCTGGACAATCCCCTCCGCTCCGGCGCAAATGCAATGGACCGCCCCTTCGTGAAAGGCACCCATGTTCGGCCTGATCCGCACCCCCATTCTTATCCTCATCGCCTTTGCGGCGGGCCTGCTGTTCGAGCGCAGTCAGGCGGGCGATGCCTGCGCGCAGGCAGGCGGGCAGATGCGCGATGGAGTGTGCTGGAATGAATGACGACATGATCTGCGTCGGTGCGATCAGCGGCTCTTATGGGGTTGCGGGCGAGGCACGCGTCAAATCCTTTTGTGCCGATCCTTACGATATCGAAACCTACAACCCCCTCACCACACAAGACGGCACACGCAGCTTCACCCTGGCCTTGATCCGGCCGATGAAGAACGGCTTTGTCGCCCGCATCGCCGAGGTCGCAACAAAGGAGCAGGCCGACGCGCTCAAAGGCACACAGTTGTTTGCGCGGCGTGACCAGTTGCCTGCGCTGCAGGATGACGAATTCTACTATTCCGACCTTACCGGGCTCGCTGTCTTCGACACCGGTGGCGCCGAACTGGGGCAGGTGAAATCCGTGCAGAACCACGGCGCGGGCGACCTTCTCGAAGTGCAGTTGTCCGGGCAAAGCGCCACAGTGCTTGTCCCCTTCACCGAGGCGGTTGTGCCCACGGTTGATCTGAGCGCGGGGCGCATCGTGGCTGATCCTCCCGAAGGGCTGTTCTAGGGATTTCGGTACACGCTTGACAAGGACGCCGGCCTTCAGATGGCCAACCAAGTCCCGCTTGAACTCCCACGCACAAACCGCGCATACCTTTCGCGTGCAACGAAGCAACGGGCCCATGACATCACCCAACAAATCCCACGGACGCAAGGCGATCCGACCCACGCTCCGACCTTCTTCGCTGATGGATGAGGCACCGGACCTTGTGGGCATCTGGCAAGCGCGGGTGGTCACCCTGTTCCCCGAGACCTTCCCAGGCGTTCTGGGCGCGTCCCTGACGGGCAAGGCGCTTCAGGACGGCAAGTGGCAACTGCACACCCATGCCCTGCGCAGCCACGGTGTGGGCAAACACAGCAATGTAGACGACACACCTGCGGGGGGCGGGGCAGGTATGGTCCTGCGTGCCGATGTTGTGAGTGCCGCCCTGGCCGAGGCCCAGAGCCACGCGCGCGGACGTTGGCCGATCCTCTACATGTCGCCGCGCGGGCGGCCCTTTGATCAAGCCATGGCGCGCGATCTGGCCCGGTGTGACGGGGTCACGATGCTGTGTGGCCGGTTCGAGGGTGTGGATGAAAGGGCGCTCGATCACTGGGGAGTGACCGAAGTCTCGCTGGGTGACTTCGTGATGACCGGAGGCGAGATTGCGGCCCAGGCCATGCTGGATGCCACAGTCCGCCTGTTGCCGGGGGTTCTTGGCAATGCCGAAAGTGCGGTCGAGGAAAGCCATTCCAACGGCCTGCTTGAACACCCGCACTACACCAGGCCAAGCCTGTGGGAAGGGCGCGAGATCCCCGAAGTCCTGTTGTCAGGCAACCACGGAAAAATCGCGGCCTGGCGGCAAGAGATGTCGGAAAAACTGACACAAGAGCGGCGCCCGGATTTGTGGCAAAAACTCAAAAACCCTGCCGGACATAGCAGTTGACTTAAATTTTAGTCGATCTTTTGGCATTTGAACGGCTAACTTACGCCTGATTTTGACACCATCCTCGAATCAACGAGGCCGGGAAATGACACTATGAGAAAACTGTTTTCAACGCTGGGCAGCCCTTCGGTACATGACACGCCGCATGGCGCGCGCGGTCGATTCACACGATTTGAAACCAAGATCGAGGCGAACGGCAGTGCAATGAGCGGCGAGAAAAAGTTCACGCGCTTTGCCATGCAGCATGCCGATCGGGCACTGACTCCAGTACGGCGCGAGGATCAGCCAGAACCGGTTTCAACGATTGCAAGACCCAGCCCTGCCGCGCCCGCCCCGCTGCAACAGTCGATCAATGCAATGGACCACCTGACGTCCGAGGCTGACATTCCCCTGTCGATCTTCCGCAAGGCCCTTCCAAAGCGTTTTGCCAAGATTTACGACAACGACGGCGACGCGGAAATCGCGGCGTTCTTTTCTTAACTTTTCCGGTTCCGGCCCTGACAACACCAAGCCCGAACCGCGCGGACCAAATCGGCTACGCATTCTCCCTTGATTGCCACCTTGGCTGCCCCTATACGTCGCGCATTCCGACTCGGGGCCATCCCGACTGGACCTGTTGTGCTGTGGGGCTTTCTTCGGCCCGTCCAATCAGTTCGGCAGGGATGAGATGAACAAACGATGACCTGACCTCTGGCGGGCGCGCAAGCGGACCCGGTGAAGACCAAAGAGCTCTCGGATCGCACACAAATGCCGTGGCACGAACCGCGCGCACAAAAAGGAGTTACGTCAATGGACGTGATCGCACAGATCGAGGCGGAGCAAATTGCCGCCCTGGGGAAAGACATCCCCGATTTCAAAGCCGGAGACACCATTCGTGTTGGCTTTAAAGTGACCGAGGG
>JBCBDZ010000130.1:0-9582 GCA_038529225.1 Pseudomonadota bacterium
GTCTCGGGCCCGAGCCCAAGGCGTTCCATCACGCCGGGACGGAACCCTTCGATTAGAATGTCGGACTGTGCAATCAGGGCCAACGCCATATCGCGCCCTTCAGAGGATTTGAGGTTCAGCGCGACGGAGCGTTTGCCCCGCCGATTGACGTCCGTGGGGTCAGCCGGCGCGGACGCGCGGTCAATCACCGTGACCTGCGCCCCCATATCCGCCAGCAATTGCCCGGCCAGCGGCGCGGGCCCCAGCCCGGCAAATTCGACAACCCGCAATCCCTTCAGCACGCCTGTCATCGTGGTTCTTGTCCTCTCCCTGCTCAGGCCGGATTGGATAGAAAGCGTGCTGAACGTGCAAGGCCCACAACGCACGGACACGAAAGGAGGATCGCCGCACAGGCCCCAACTTCTGTGCATTTGCAACACGATGGCACCCCAGCCTTCCCGAATCCGTATGTTTTGACTAGGCAAGACCGGGAAAACGGTGCTTGTTTCAAAGCATTGGAACTCAAACACACCGGACGTGGCGGCGCGATGCACCCCAGCAAGAACAACTTTGGCCAACGGCTGTCCAGACTGGTTGGTCAGATTTATCCCGATCTCGACCGCGATATCCTGTCCAGCAAGATCGTGGACGCATTCTGGCCCGAAGGCACCAAACCCCGCAAACGGGGCCGCCAGCCCTCCAACAACCTGTGGACGGAAAAGGACGCCCTGCTGATCACCTATGGCAACTCGATCGTGGACGGGGTGCACAAACCGCTCGACCTGTTGCACGACTTCCTGTTGCGGCGGATGAAGGGTGTGGTGAACGGCGTACACATCCTGCCGTTCTTTCCGTTCACTTCGGATGATGGTTTTGCGGTCTCTGATTTTCGCGCCGTCAATCCGCAACTGGGCGACTGGGCCGACATCAACCGGATTGCGGGCGAGTTTCATCTGATGTCCGATCTGGTGCTGAACCATGTGTCGAGCCAGGGTGCGTGGTTCAACGCATATCGGCAGGGTCAGGCCCCCTATGACCGGTTCTTTTTCGAGGCCTCGCCGGATGACGACCTTGACATGGTCGTCCGCCCGCGCACCACGCCCCTGTTGCAAAAGGTGGAAACGACACACGGCGCGCGCCATGTCTGGTGCACGTTCAGCCACGACCAGATCGATCTGGATTTCCGCAACCCCGAAGTGCTGCTTGAATTCCTGCGCATCATCCGCCTGCACGTGGACAATGGGGTGCAGATCATCCGCCTCGATGCGGTGGCGTTTTTGTGGAAAGAGATCGGATCGCCCTCCATCCATCTGCCCCAGACCCATGCGGTGGTGAAACTGATGCGGCTGCTCTGCGACTACGCGGCCGAAACGGTGATCCTGCTGACAGAAACCAACGTGCCCAAGGCCGAGAACCTGTCCTACTTTGGCAGGCGGGACGAGGCGCACGCGATATACAATTTCCCCCTGCCCCCGCTGATCCTGCATGCGATGATGTCGGGATCGGCCGCTTACCTCAAGAAGTGGCAGAAGGGGATGCCGCCCGCGCAATTGGGCTGTGCCTACCTGAACTTCACGGCCAGCCATGACGGGATTGGCATGCGCCCTGCCGAAGGCATCCTGCCTACGGAAGAACAGGCCAAGATGATCGACGTGATCAAGGACATTGGCGGCCTTGTCTCCATGCGCGCCTTGCCCGGCGGGGGCGAGGCCCCTTACGAGATCAACACCACGTTCTATGAGGCGACAGGGCGCACCTTTGACGGACCCGATGGCTATCATTTTGACCGGTTCATCTGTTCCCAGACCATCGTGATGTCGCTGGAGGGGATACCCGCTTTTTACGTCCATTCGATGCTGGCCACGCGCAACGATCACGAACAGGTGGTGCGGCGCGGCATGAACCGCGCGATCAACCGGCACAACTGGGATTACCCGTCGCTGAATGCGCTGCTGGATGATCCGGAGACGACCCACGCCCGTGTGCTGGAGGCGTTGTCCCACCGGCTGCGCATTCGGGCCGGGCAATCCGCCTTTCATCCCAATGCCACGCAGTTCACCATGTCCCTGCGCGATGACGTCTTTGGCGTCTGGCGGCAGAGCCTGGATCGGCACCAGTCCATCTTTGCGCTTCATAATGTGAGCGCCAAAACCGTCCATCTGGCCACGGATGCGATGAACCTGATTGATGATGAGGACTGGGTCGACCTGCTGACGGGCGAGGTGATCGATACGTCGGTCGGCACGATCACGCTTGCGCCCTATCAATGCCGCTGGATCACGAACCGGACCTGAACCGGTCTTTGACGCAAAGACCGTGCCGGAAATCGACACGATTTCCCTGGCCGCCGTTTTCGCGTCGAAAACGAACCCGGAGACCGCGTCGGTCTCCGCCTTGTATCACTCAGGCGCTTTGAAATTCTGCATCGTCGGCCCGCGCCGCTGCCAGCATGTCCGTCAGGAAACTGGGGTCTGCCGAATGCACCCGGTTCCATGTCGGGATAAACGGTGTTTCATGCGGGTTTTCGATGAACACTTGCCCGGCCCGCACGATGTTCTCGGCAAAAAGCTCGATCGAACGCTCTTCGCTGTGCCGGTCAATGGACAGCCCGTTCATCTTTGCATCGTTGTAATAGGCTTCCAGCAAGTCCAGCGCGCTGCGGTAATAGGTGGCCTTGAGCGTGCGGAACACGTTGGCGGTAAAGACGGTGCCATCTGCCGCCAGCTTGCGAAAGATCGCCTTGCAGATGTCGGTGGACATGCGGCTGAGCCCCTCGTTGGCGTCATCTGCACTGAGGTCCTGATGCTTGTGGTCATAGGCATCTGAAATTTCGACCTGACAGACGGCCTTGGGCGCCAGATTGCGCCAGGCCTCGGACAGCACACCAATCTCCAGCCCCCAGTCCGAAGGGATACGCAGATCCGGCAGGATGCCTGTCCGCATTGCGAATTCGCCTGACAGCGGATAGCGAAAACTGCGCAGGTAATCGATGTAGTCACGATCGCCGATCACCCGTTTGAGCGCGATCAGCAGCGGGCTGACCAGCAGGCGTGTCACCCGCCCGTTCAGACGATCCGCGCCGATGCGCGGGTAGTATCCCTTGGCCACCTGATAGGGGAAATTCGGGTTGGCGACCGGGTACACCAGACGCGCCAGCATGTCGTTGTCATACGTCAGGATATCGCAGTCGTGAATGGCCATCACCGCACTGTCCGCACAGGCAATCAGGTAGCCAAGCGCCGACCACACGTTCTTGCCCTTGCCCTGCTCTGCCGGGTAAAGCCCCATCGCCTCAAGCCGCTGGCCCAGTTCCAGCATGCGCGGGCTGTCATTCCAGATCACGATATGGTTCTGGTTCAGCCCTTCGAAAAACGCCTTGGCGTGGCGAAACTGTGCCTCATCCGCGCGGTCCAGACCGATGATAATGCGGTGCAGGTACTTTACCTGCGCCAGTTCAGACAGGATATGAGGCATCGCGTCCCCTTCCAGCTCTGAATAAAGGCAGGGCAGAATCAGGGAAATCTTGCGCGTTTGCGCGAATGACATCAGCTCATCAGCCAGTTCTGCCGAAGAGCGCGTGCGCAGATTGTGCAGGGTCGCGATGTTTCCGTTCTGGTGGAAGTCAGCCAAAAAGTCAGTCCTTACCTCAAGTTAAGTCGCGCCAAGAGGTCCAATACCGCTTCGTTCCACGCGGCTGGTCCGGCCCCTGTCGTGCGCGTGATGCGCCCACTGTTTTCCCCGTCCAAAGGCGGCAACGGCGCGCGCGCAGGGTTCGCAATCACGACCCCGTGGTCGCATGCCTCAAGCATATTAATGTCGTTTGGCGCATCGCCAAGCGCGATTGTCACCCGCGGCGCATATTCCATTTTCAATGCGCGCACCCGGTCGGCCTTGGTCCCGCCAAATGACAGGGTGAGGAACCGCCCGCCTTGCTGCGCGACAACGCCCTGCGCTTCCAGTTCGCCCAGAAATGTCTCTTTTTCGTCTTGTGTGCCGTACCACGTGCCCGGTTCGGAAAACGCACGCTGTTTGGCCTGATCCGCCCCTTTGGCCGACAGTCCGGTCGCAGCCGACAACTCCGCCGTGCTCATATCGCCAAATCCCACGAATGCAGTGCGCAAGGTGTCCGGCAACGAATCGAGCGCGGCGCGCAAGCGTGCATATTGATCGACCATGCTGTCGGGCGCCGCATGTGCGCCCAGCAAACCCGCTCCGTTTTCGACGATCGCAGGCCAGCCGGACAACCCCATTTCATTGCGCAAGCTGTCGACTTCGACCGCTGTCTTGCTGCTGGCCAGAATGACCCCCGCCCCAACCTCTTTCAACGCGTTGAGAGCGGGGCCAGCCGGCGTCCAGTCATAGGTATGGTGATCGATCAGGGTGCCGTCGAGGTCCGAGAACACCAAAAGAGGCAGTGCAGCGGTCATGGGATATGCATGACAATGTGGGGCGCGAACTGCAAGTGAGATGCGCGGCACCTGAGCAGGCCTTTTCGTCCACAACCGGGCAGTCCGTCCCGTTTGCCGCGAAAGTGCGCATCCTGGCAGGCCCCCATGGCCGCGATACAAAAAAGGGGGCGCCCTGTGTGGTGCCCCCTTTCAACAAGTCTGATACTGTAAAACCGCTCTGGTTAAGCGTTTTTCCTGCGTCTGGCCGCGAACAGGCCACCCACACCAGCCAAAAGCATCCATCCCGCTGCTGGCAGCGGCACCGGCGCCACCTCAAAACTGTGCAGAGACACATCGTGTTCGTTGAAGTCGGTGCAGATCCCGAACAGGCCCCGCGCTTCGCAGACGCCGCCATCAGCAAAGATTTCGAAACCCGTTGCTTCAATTCCGGTGCCAAACCCGAGCGTGTAGGGCGATGGCCCGGTCGATGCCGCAGAAGCGGAGAAGGTCTGGTCCCCTCCTGTGCCGAAAACCGTGATCGTCCATTCGTCCAGCGAATCAACGAAACCCGCAGTGATGCCGAGGATCGTGGCGACGGAGTCAAAGCTGACGGTCAGCGTTTCATTTCGCCCCTGTCCTTCGATGGCCGGGTCCGGGTCGAAAAATCCTGCCGAAATGCCCAAACCGTTTGTCGCGTCCTGCGTCAGCGATGGGTTCCCGAACACCCCGGCGTCAGCCGTAAGCGATCCGGACAAAAATCCGGCGTCAAAGGTACCTGTCGCAGAGCCGATCCCTGATGTCACATCCCCCGGCAGGCCGAAATTGACTGTCCCCGCAGAGACATCGCCAACCGATAAAAGGAGTGCGCCTGCTGAAATGCTTGCCTGTAAAAAGTTCATCTTTATCCCCTGTGCTAAACCCAAAAGGCTTCAATCCATTGCCGTCGGGTAAAAAGTAACGCGCCTCGAATCCGGTGTCCATTTCTTTGGGCCGCGAAAATGCAAAAAACGAACCAAATTTCACCCATGGCCTTGCACCTCCACCTATGGGTGATTTTCCCCTCGTTTTTGCATCTTTATTGGGCGGCAAACACAGACCCGATGGCCGGCCGGGCATTCACCGATCGCGCAGCACCGCAAAACCGGCATTTTGACATGGAATCACGCGACATCGGCATGAATACATCCGTGCTCGGGCAGCGTGAGCCGAAGGTCAGGATGTGCCTGTTCGAACACCGGCCAATGGCCACCGATGGAACGAGCACGTTGCCAGTAAATGGGAAATGGTGCGGCCGGCGAGACTCGAACTCGCACGAGTGTTACCTCACAGCGACCTCAACGCTGCGCGTCTACCAATTCCGCCACGGCCGCATGCCTTGACTTGGTGAGAGGGTCTTTAGCGACGAACGCATCCCTTGCCAAGACCACATCGCAAAGAAAAACCGGGGCCCGCAAGGACCCCGGTCACGATACCTTTCCGACTGCGCGCCCCTAGTCGGTGGCCACGCCAAAGCTTGGCAGTGACGCGGGCTGCACCTGCGGCTGCTGCGGGACCACGCTGGAACTTGATGTTCCGAGGCTCAGGGATGCCTTGCGCAGCAGTTCGGTGCGCTCTGGCTGTCCGGGGGCAAAGACGGCGGGTGCACCGCTGTCGACAGCCCGCAGCCCTTCGGCATACCACACACGGGCCGTATCCACCCGCTTGGAGGTGCCGAACCCTTGCGCCAGATGGTGCCCCATCAACTCGCCATAGACGTGATCGCCCATCGCATAGAGCATCAGTGCAGAACCAAGGGCCACTTCCATATTGTCCGTGCGGTAGCCCACACCCATGCAGATTTGTGCGGTCCCCTTAAGCTGCGCAGGCGACATGCCGGTGGTCAGGATGAAGGCCGCCACACCGCTGACAACCTCGGGCTGGGGTTTGAGCGCCAGAGCGGCCACATGGGGCTGCATCGCGGGGCCGAACTGTTCGCACTGCGCCGCAATCTGATCCGGGGTAAAGCCCTGCACCTTTGAAATCATCTCCTCGCTTTTGGCGATGGCATAGGTGCGTGCCAGGCAGAACTGTTCGTTCAGCGCCACGTTCGGGTCGGTCATGGCCGCCGCGGTGGTAAAGCCGCCATTGCTGTTGGTCAGCAGCGACACGGTGTTGCAGTGCGACGCAAGAGACGGGGATGCACCACCGCCAAGGAAGCTTGGCAAACCGGCCGCGGGGGCCTCAGGCTCCGGTGCGGGCGCAGGGGCCGGCGCTGCGGCCACCACGGTCGTTGTGGTGGTGGTCGTCGCCGGGGCGACGGGCTGGGGTGCCACCACGATCGTTGTGCCCTGGACCGGCGGCGCTGTCTGGCCTGCCAGTTCCGCGCGGTACGTCTTGAGCAGTCCGCGCGTGCCGTCCGGGTTGGTCGCGACCTGTTGCGTCACGGCATAGCCGCCGGCTTGTGCCCGGTTGTAGGAACTGATCAGAAGGTTTTGTTCAAACGGCGTGAGATACCCCGTCGCCGGATAGCCAAGGTAGGCCTGATAAGCCGACACCGCATTGCGTGACCGCTGCCCCAACTGGCCATCCACGGCCCCCGCATTGAACCCGAAATAGTTGAGCGACGCCTGAATCTCGCGCCCTTCCTGTGTCGAGGGGATGCGCGGCCGGGCATAGGTGCTGGACGACGATTTTCTGCGTTGGTTGTTCTTGGTTGCCGCGTGGCCGACGATTCCGCCGATGATGGCCCCGGCCACAAAGTCTCCCGCATCTGCGGACACCCGGCTTGCCGGGATGATGGCGACAGACAGGGCCAGTACGGACGCTGTAATGGTCTTGGTGAGCATGAAAAACCTCCTGAGAATACGAAGTCAGGGTACCACCGGTTCGGGATTCGCACAGTCATTATTTCCATACCCTTCATGCAGGCGGGCGTGCCTGCTTGAATTATGCGCGATTGTGCATGATGTAGGATTGCACCCTTGCATAGGACCGGCCTTTTGATGCGCACGCCTGACACAGCCCCCGTGATCCAGATCGACATCGTATCTGACGTCATGTGCCCGTGGTGCATCGTCGGGTTCCGCCAGTTGGAACAGGCGCTTGGCGTCACGGGCCTGGGGGCCCGGATCCGCTGGCAGCCTTTCGAGCTGAACCCCGCAATGCCCGCCGAGGGTCAGAACCTGACCGAACACATCGCCCAGAAATATGGCGCAAGCCCCGAACAGTCGGCGCAAAACCGCGCGCAGCTGCAACAGCTTGGGGCAACTCTGGGCATCGACTTTCAGTTCTCGCCCGAAAGCAGAATCGTGAACAGCTTTGCCGCCCACCAATTGCTGGAGTTCGCTCTGCACTTGGGGGTGCAGCACCCGCTGAAGCTGGCGCTGTTTGCCGCCCACTTTACCGAACAGCGCGACATTTCGGACCATCAGGTGCTGCTGGACGTGGCCGGGTCCGTGGGCATGGTGCGCGATGATGCCGCGCAGGTGTTGCAGTCTGGCGCACTGGTCGCGGCCGTGCGCGAAAAACAGGCGTTCTGGACAGGGCGCGGGATTTCGGGTGTGCCGTCCATGATCTTTGCCCAGAAATACCTTGTGACCGGGGCGCAGGGGGCGGATTCCTATGCGCAGATCCTGCGTCAGGCCGCCCAAGACGCTGCTGCTGCCTGACGCGTATGGTCGAATGGATCACCTCTCAGGGCCTGACCGATTACCGCGAGGCCGAGGCGTGGATGGAGGCACGCGCGAGCGCAATCGCAGCCGGTGAGGCGGACGAGTGCATCTGGTTGCTCGAACACCCTCCCCTTTACACCGCCGGCACCTCGGCCAGGCGCGAGGACCTCACCGACCCTGATCGTTTCGATGTCTTCGAGACCCGGCGCGGCGGGCAGTACACCTATCATGGGCCCGGGCAACGGGTGGCCTACACGCTGCTGGACGTGGGCAAACGCGGACAGGATGTGCGCGCGTTTGTGCACCAGCTGGAACGTTGGGTGATTGCCACGCTCGAGACGTTCAACGTGCGCGGCGAAATCCGGGACGGCCGCGTCGGTGTCTGGGTCGCGCGGCCCGAAAAGCCCCCCCTGCCCGATGGGTCCGTGGCCGAAGACAAGATCGCCGCCATTGGCATCCGTCTGCGCAAATGGGTCAGCTTTCACGGACTGTCGATCAACGTGGAACCGGACCTGTCGCATTTTGACGGCATCGTGCCCTGCGGCATTGCCGATCACGGGGTGACATCGCTGGTTGACCTTGGCCTGCCGGTGACGATGGATGACGTCGATCTCGCGCTGAAACAGCAGTTCAGCGAGGTCTTTGGCGCGGACTAGCCCAGCAATCCGGCCAGTGCACGCGCCTCATAGCCTTTGACCGACGGGCGCGCACATTTGCTGGCGCAGGCCAGAAGCTCTGGAAACACCTGTGCGATTTCCGCGGCCACTGCCGCCTCTTCGCTGTATCCGTATTCCACCGCATCGACCGCCTCGCGCGTCAGATGAAAGCTCTCGGTGGCAGCGCCTTCGGCAAAGATGATCTCGTGGGTGTCCATAAGGATATGGTAGTAGGTGACGCGCGGGCGTGGCGCGCGGTAGATCAGATCACCGCGCACGAGGTTCACGGCACTGACCAGCACCTCATCCGCGCCAAACAGCATCTGCCCCCGCCAGTCCGCGATCAGCATGCGGTGCGCGGGCGACACCAGCAAGTCGCGCGCGTTGCCAAGGGCCCCTGCGGTGATGCAGATCGGGGCGAGTTCGGCATGGGCATCCACTTCGCGGCGCAAGACTGCACGCACAAGGCGGTTGCCATTGTCCAGCGTTTTGAGACGCATCCCCTTGCGCAGCGCCTCGACAGGAACAGGGCCATCGACACTTTCGATCAGCGTGCCGCGCGTGAAACAGGCCACGTTCGTGTTGTCAAAGGTCAGGTCACTGCCCGAAACCCCGGTGAATGTGATCGACCCGTCAAGGGCAGTGTTGTCCGTGAAATCGCCAACCGACTGGTCAAGAACGCCATTGTCCGCAAGGTCGTCCCGCAACTCCTTGAGATCCGTGTAAAAGGCGCTCAGGTCGATGAAGTCGTTGTTGGTCTGGTCGTCGTCATCAATGCTGCCGCTGTTCCCGGCGTTGAAGTCGGTAATGACGTCGTCGCCGTCGCCGGCGTTGAAGAAAAAGTCGTCGTCGCCGTCCCCGCCCGTCAGCGTGTCATCGCCGGTGCCGCCAGTGATCGCATCGTCATCG
>JBCBDZ010000131.1:0-9560 GCA_038529225.1 Pseudomonadota bacterium
GTTGCAGACGCGAATGCGTGCCGATCAGGTCGCTGTCGTTCACGTATCCATCATACAGGTTCCGCTGGGTTTGCATTTGGGTCTGAACGGCCTGAACCACTTCGCCTTCGCCAAGGATCTGGTGGTTCACCTTGATGCCCGTGATTTCCTCAAAGGCTTCCGTCAGCACTTCGCTTTCGTACCCGTGGGTCGGAATGCCTTCCGAAAGCACGTTGATTTCCATGCCGCTGAACGGCTCTGCCGCCTGAATGAACCACTCCATCTCGGCCAGTTGTTCGGCTTTTGACAGGGTTGACGGTTGGAACTCTTGATCGATCCATTTCTGGGCTGCCGCAACGTCGGCAAAAGCAGTCCCAGACCCCGCGATGACGGCAGCAGCCGCAGTCGCGGAGAGCAGATACTTACGCATCTTATCTCCTCCCAAAGATTATGTGCGCTGACATGCGCCAGCCTCGAAATGCTATGCGGAGATGGATTTCAAAGTCAAACTAATTTCTTAGTAGAAAATTAACCACACCATGAAACCTGCCAGCCCACGACCTTCAAGATGTTGAAGAAAGGCACTTTTCCGTGTCCTCTTGCAAAAGGCACCGGGGCCGATCCGGGGTTTGGCATTTGTGGATGTCGCGCAGGGGTGGTGTTGGTAGGATGGCCTGAAACAAGCACGGAGCGAACATGACAGAGGATCAGGACGACACGCTGGCGCGGGCCAAAGAGCGCGGCTCGCATGGGCGCCAGCAGGAGGAGGGTGTTCTGGTCATCCGCACCATTGCCATGCCTGCGGACACCAACCCGGCGGGTGATATCTTTGGTGGCTGGCTGATGTCGCAGATGGATCTGGCGGCCGGAAACATGGCCGGTCGCGTCTCGCAAGGGCGGGGTGCGACGGTGGCTGTCGAGGCCATGCAGTTCCTGCGCCCTGTGAAGGTGGGCGATGAGGTTACGCTTTATGCGACGCTGAAAAAGGTAGGTCGCACATCGATGCGCATCCATGTGGATGTCTGGGCGCGCGCGCGGTTTGCCCATGCAGGGCACAAGGTGACGGATGCCGATTTTGTCTTTGTCGCACTAGACGAACACGGCAACCCGCGCCAGATCCCCGAAACCTAGAACACCTTGAAGGTCATCGTGGTCAGCGACCGCTCGATCCCGTCGATGTCGAGCAGGTTTTCGTTGATATACTTGCCCACGTCCGCGCCTGCCGGAATGTAGATCTTCATCAGCAGGTCATAGTCGCCCGAGGTCGAGTAAAGCTCGGAATGGATTTCGCGCAAGGCAATCGCCTCGGCCACGTCATAAGTGGTTCCGGGGCGGCAGCGGATCTGGATAAAGACGCAAGTCGACATGAGGCACAGGCCCTTTCGCGATGAAGTGGTGCCGTTTTAGTGACATGTCGGGGCTGGCCAGCACAAGGGGGGCGCGCAGGACTTGGCGCAGGCGCACACCCCGCCTATAGAGAGCGCGCAATGACTGTTTGAGAGGCCCCTTATGCGCCGCGCCACCCTGACCCGCACCACGGCGGAGACCGATATTTCGGTCAAGCTGAACCTTGACGGCACTGGTGTCTATGACAACCAGACCGGTGTCGGGTTCTTTGACCATATGCTGGATCAGTTGGCGCGCCATGCGCTGATGGACATGACCGTGCGCTGCGAAGGGGACCTGCACATCGACGATCACCACACGGTCGAAGATGTGGGCATCGCCATCGGACAGGCGCTGTCACGCGCCTTGGGGGACAAGAAGGGCATCCAGCGCTACGGGTCCTGCCTGTTGCCCATGGATGACGCGCTGGTCCGGGCCGCGCTTGATTTGTCGGGCCGTCCCTTTCTGGTCTGGAACGTCGATCTGCCCACGCCCAAGATCGGCACTTTCGACACCGAACTGGTGCGCGAGTTCTTTCAGGCCCTCAGCACCCATGGCGGGATCACGCTGCATGTGGACATGTTGCACGGGCTCAACAGCCACCACATCGCCGAGGCGGCGTTCAAGGCGGTGGCCCGCGCGTTGCGCATCGCGCTGGACGTTGATCCGCGTGTCGCGGACGCCATCCCGTCGACCAAGGGCAGCTTATGAGCCTCACGGCGCTGATCGATTACGAAAGCGGCAACCTGCACTCGGCGGAAAAGGCGTTTCAGCGGATGGCGCGCGATCTGGGGGCGGGGACGGTCGTTGTCACCTCGGACGCCGATGTCGTGGCGCGTGCGGACCGTATCGTGCTGCCCGGTGATGGCGCCTTTCCGGCCTGTGCGGCGGCATTGCGCGGCACCGGGGGCCTTTATGACGCGCTGGTCGAGGCCGTCGAGGTCAAGGGCCGCCCGTTTCTGGGCATCTGCGTCGGCATGCAATTGATGGCGACATGGGGGCGCGAATACCGCGACACGCCCGGTCTGGACTGGGTTGCGGGGCAGGTGGTGCCGATTGCGCCCGCCGATCCCTCCCTGAAAGTCCCGCATATGGGCTGGAACGATCTGGTGCTGGAAACGGACCACCCGGTGTTTGAGGGCGTGGAAAGCGGGGACCACACCTATTTTGTGCATTCCTACCAGTTTGAAGTGGCCGACCCGGCCTTGCGACTGGCCCATGTGGATTATGGCGGTGACGTCACGGCCGTGATTGGAACGGGGACAATGCTGGGCATGCAGTTCCATCCGGAGAAAAGTCAGGATGTGGGCCTGCGCATGATCCGGAATTTCCTGAACTGGGCGCCCTAGTCGAGCGCGAAGGGCGCGGGCAGGTCCCGCAAGGTGCGGGCGCCCAGCTGCCCCATGCAGGATTTCAGGTCTTCGCGCAGAATGTGTGCAAGGTGGGCGGGCCCTTTGGCGCCCAACGCGCCAAGCGCGTAGTGCCATGCGCGCCCCAGCATCACGAAATCTGCGCCGGACGACAGGGCGCGCAGAATGTCCAGCCCGCCTTCGACCCCGCTGTCGAAGATGATCGGCACGGTGGTGGCGGCCCGGATGTCGGGCAACACGTCGATCGTGGCGGGCGCGCCGTCGAACTGGCGGCCTGCATGGTTGGACACCCAGATCGCATCCGCCCCCATGGATTGAAGGCGGGCGGCGTCCGGGGCGCGCATCACACCCTTGACCACAAAAGACCCCTCCCACGCATCCCGCAGCCATTGAACGTAATCCCAGTCCGGCGACGTGCGCAGCAGATAACCCACATGGGCGGTCACCGGCAGATTGGCCGCCGCCGGGGTGGTATAGGCATCCAGCATCCGCATATGCGGCATGCCGCGCCGGGCCATCCCCAGGGCCCATGCCGGGCGCATCGCCACTTGCGCCAACAGACGCGGAGTCAGGCGCGGCGGGTTGGTGAGGCCCGATCTTGTTTGCCGCTCACGACGTGAGGCAACGGGGACATCCACCGTCAGCACCAGCGTTTTAAAGCCCGATTTGCGCGCCCGGTCCAGCATATCGCGGCGAATGTCCTCGTCGCGCGGCGGATACATCTGGAACCAGGCATGCGCGCCCAGATCATCCGCGACATCCTCGGGCGACTGGGTGGCCACGGTTGATAGGGAATAGGGAATGCCAAGCTGTGCCGCCGCCCGCGCCAGATGGCGTTCGGCATCAGGCCACATCAGGCCCGACATGCCGACAGGTGCAATGCCAAAGGGCAGGGGCAGGTCCGCCCCCATGAGCGAAACGCCAAGGTCGGGATCAAACTCGCCATGAAGAATCGACGGCATCAGCCCGATCCTGTCCAGCGCCGTTCGGTTGCGCCGGCGCGTGGCTTCGACCCCCGTGCCACTGTCCAGATACTCCCAAACGAATTTCGGGATACGCTGTTGCGCGCGTGTGCTTAGGTCGCTGAGCGCGGGGTAACGGGTATTGAGGTCCATTCCGGTACTATGTCGGCTTGGCCTGGGGGCGACAAGCCGTTGATTTCCGGGGGCTCTGCCCCCGCCGCCTTTCAGGCGTCTCCCCCGGGATTTTTTGAAAACAGAGAAGAGGAACATCGCGTGAACATGCGTCTTTCCCTTTTTCTGCTCTCGGGCTAGGCTGGACCCCATGAGCAGCTATGACGAATTCGACGCCTTTGAGGGCGCATCCCTGTCCGCGCGCGCGATGGCTGCGCGCCCGCAACCCTATCTGGACGGGTTGAACCCGGCCCAGCGTGAAGCGGTGGAAAAGGTCGACGGGCCGGTACTGATGCTGGCCGGCGCCGGGACGGGCAAGACGCGGGCCCTGACGGCGCGCATTGTGCATTTGCTGAACACAGGGCGGGCGCGACCCAACGAAATTCTGGCCGTGACCTTCACAAACAAGGCTGCGCGCGAGATGAAAGACCGCGTGGGATCGATGCTGGGCGGGCAGATCGAGGGGGTGCCGTGGCTGGGCACGTTCCATTCGATCTGTGTAAAGTTGCTGCGCCGTCATGCGGAACTGGCCGGGCTGAAGTCGAACTTCACCATTCTGGACACGGACGATCAGATCCGGCTGATGAAACAGCTGATCCGGGCTGCCAACATAGATGACAAGCGCTGGCCTGCCCGAATGCTGGCCAACATCATTGACGGGTGGAAGAACAAAGCGCTGACACCGGACAAGGTGCCCGCCAGCGATGGGAGCGCATACAACCACAAGGGTGTGGAGCTGTACGCACAGTATCAGCGACGATTGATCGAACTGAACGCCTGCGATTTCGGCGACCTGCTCTTGCACATGGTCACCATCTTTCAGGAACACCCGGACGTTCTGGCGCAGTATCAACGCTGGTTCGCCTACATTCTGGTGGATGAATATCAGGATACCAACGTGGCCCAGTATCTCTGGCTGCGCCTGCTGGCCCAAGGGCACAGGAACATCTGTTGCGTGGGCGATGATGACCAGTCGATCTATGGCTGGCGCGGGGCCGAAGTGGGCAACATCCTGCGGTTCGAAAAGGATTTTCCCGGCGCGCATGTGGTGCGGCTTGAGCAGAACTACCGATCGACCCCGCATATCCTCGGGGCCGCGTCCGGGGTGATTGCGGGCAATGAGGACCGGCTGGGCAAGACGCTGTGGACCGACAAGAACGAGGGCGAAAAGGTGCGCCTGATCGGCCACTGGGATGGCGAGGAGGAAGCGCGCTGGATCGGGGATGAGATCGAGGCGGGGCAGCGTGGAACGCGCGGGATGGACCCGGTCAGCCTTGATAACATGGCCATTCTCGTGCGCGCCAGCCACCAGATGCGCGCCTTTGAGGATCGGTTTCTGACCATCGGGTTGCCATACCGTGTGATTGGCGGCCCGCGGTTTTACGAGCGTCTCGAGATCCGGGACGCAATGGCCTATTTCCGCGTTGTCGTCAGCCCCGAGGACGATCTTGCCTTTGAGCGGATCGTGAACACGCCCAAGCGCGGCCTTGGTGACAAAGCACAGCAAACGATTCAGGTCGCCGCGCGTGCAAACGGCGTTTCGCTGGTCGAAGGCGCGCGGATTGCCGTCGATCAGGGGTTGATCAAGGGCAAGGGGGGCACTGAACTGCGCAGCCTTGTTGACGGCATCGCGCGGTGGAACAGCAAGCTGCGCGGACCGCGGATCGAAGTTGTCGAGGATGACGTCGTGATCGACGAGGGTCTGGCGCCACTGCGCACGGAATACGGACCGCCTCCGATCAGCCATGTAGAACTGGCCGAAGTGATCCTCGACGAAAGCGGCTACACCGCCCATTGGCAGAACGACAAGACACCGGAAGCGCCGGGGCGGCTGGAAAACCTCAAGGAGCTCGTCAAGGCTCTGGAAGGCTTTGAAAACCTGCAAGGATTCCTCGAACATGTCTCGCTGATCATGGACAACGAACAGGATGACGCAGGTGCCAAAGTGTCGATCATGACCCTGCACGCGGCCAAGGGGCTGGAATTTCCGATGGTCTTTCTGCCCGGCTGGGAAGATGGTCTTTTCCCGTCCCAGCGCAGCATGGATGAAAGCGGGATCAAGGGCCTCGAAGAGGAACGCCGTCTGGCCTATGTCGGGATCACGCGGGCCGAAGAGGTGTGTACGATTTCATTTGCCGCCAATCGCCGGGTGTTCGGCCAGTGGCAGTCTTCACTTCCATCCCGCTTCATCGACGAATTACCCGAGGAACATGTGGATGTGTTGACTCCGCCGGGCCTTTACGGCGGCGGTTACGGGGCGGCGGCGCCGACGATGGAATCCACTCTGCATCAGGCAGCCGCAGAGGCGAATGTCTACAACTCGCCCGGCTGGAAACGGTTGCAGGCCCGGTCGAACACGCGGCCCATTTCGCAACCCAAAGAGAGCCGCAACACCGTGATTGACCTGTCTGCGGTGTCGAGTTTCACCATGGGCGAGCGGGTGTTCCACCAGAAGTTCGGCTATGGGGCTGTTGTCGGAATTGAAGGGGACAAGCTGGAAATCGACTTCGAGAAGGCCGGGGTCAAAAAGGTGGTGTCACGTTTTATCTCAGGCTGCGACGACATTACGTTTTAGGTCGCGTTCACGAAGGTGAACGCGACCGGTGGCAAGGACTGCTTTTCAAGGAAAAGCTGTCAGCCACACCGCTGATCCATAGAGTGCAAAGGCTCCATTCACGAAGGTGAACGCGACCGGTGGCAAGGACTGCTTTTCAAGGAAAAGCTGTCAGCCACACCGCTGATCCGTAGAGTGCAAAGGCCCCGTTTGCGCAGGTGAACGCGACAGGTGGCTGACAGGTCTTTTGCAAAAAGCAGTCCTTGCCACGCATCACGATCACATGCGTGATTGACGCTCCTGCGCCCTATGGATCGACGGTGTGGCTGACAGCTTTTTTTGCAAAAAGCAGTCCTTGCCACTCATCACGATCACATCCGTGATCGTGATGTGAAAAACGGCGACCCTTGGGAGGAAGGGCCGCCGTCTCTGCGTCATCATGCGTTCAGTCAGGGAGGAGGAAAGCCGAACCCATGATGTGTTGCTTTGCACCGTTCAAGATGCAGGATTTTGGGTGACGGCGACCCCTGGGAGGAGGTAGGGGTCGCCGCTCTGACAACACCACTCAGGTCAGGGAGGAGGAAGACCAGTCGCGGCGTATCTTGGTGCACATGTGTGTGCTCTTTTCGTCAGTGCACCCCTTGAGGTGCGAAATAAAAAGGCGCGGCGACCCCCGGGAGGAGGATGGGAGCCGCCGCTAAATTCAGATGCCCCAGGGAGGAGGAGAGGGACACCTGATCCGTTGCGCTCAGTTGGTTTTCGCTTTCTCGGCGGCTTCCCATGCGAGGCGCTTGATTTCCGAGCGATGAATGCCCAGGTCCGCCAGATCGCGGTTGCTCAGGACGTTCAGCTCGTGGAACGTTGTTCGGTAGATGCGGCGGGTTGCGTGACGTGCCGCTGCGGCGTGAAAATAGTCTGCCAGCGTCGCATAAGCCCGTTCGACCAGATCGCCGCGTTGTGATATTTCGTTGTAATAGGCCATGTTGTATTGCCCTTTGCTCGTTTCGTTAGCCCAAACATAAGCCAATGCTGCATCTGCACAATAGCCGCCTTTTCAATGCTGCTATGCAGCAATTGCATAGGGTAAGTGTTTAAAAAAACGGCAAAGCGCACAGCACTGCGGCGCTTTTTCCCGATTGAATGCGACCCCTTTGCTCTTGCCCCGAATTCTGCCAGTAAATGCAGCGACCCAGCGGAGAAATGCACCATGGCGATAACCAAAGATGACATTCTGTCCGCGTTGCGCCGGATCGAAATGCCGGATGGCGGCGATCTGGTGAGCCGGGATTTGATTCGTGCGGTTCAGGTGCAGGACGCAGGCGTGCAATTCATCATAGAAGCACCCAGCCCCGAGCTTGCCGCACGCATGGAACCCGTGCGCGCCGCAGCCGAGGCGGCCGTCAAGAACCTGCCGGGGGTGGCGCAGGTGCGCGTCGCCCTCACGGCCCACGGGCCGGCCCCCAAACCGTCCGCGCCGCCCAGTCTCAAGGTCGGTGGGCATCCCAAACCGCAAGAAGGCCCGACGAAACCCGCAGGCGTGCAGCGCATTCTGGCCATCGGATCGGGCAAGGGCGGCGTTGGCAAGTCCACCGTGTCCTCCAACCTTGCGGTCGCCCTGGCGCGGGCGGGGCGCAAGGTCGGGTTGCTGGATGCAGATATATACGGTCCTTCGCAGCCCCGCATGATGGGTGTGAACAAACGCCCTGCCTCTCCGGACGGCAAGACGATCATTCCGCTGCACGCCCATGGTGTGACCCTGATGTCCATCGGCTTCATGATGGAAGAGGGCAAGGCGGTTGTCTGGCGCGGGCCCATGTTGATGGGGGCGTTGCAACAGATGCTGGGACAGGTGGAGTGGGGCGAGCTGGATGTGCTGATCGTCGACCTGCCTCCCGGAACGGGCGATGTGCAACTGACCCTGTGCACCAAGTCAGAGCTGAGCGGGGCCATCGTGGTGAGCACACCGCAGGATGTGGCGCTGATCGATGCGCGCAAGGCGCTGGACATGTTTGCCACGCTCAAGACACCTGTGCTGGGTCTGATTGAAAACATGTCGATGTTCGTGTGTCCCGACTGCGGGGCCGAGCACCAGATTTTCGGGCAGGGCGGCGTTGCGGCAGAGGCGGACAAGATGGGTGTGCCCTTGCTCGGGGCCTTGCCGATTGATCTGGAAACGCGGCTGGCCGGTGACGGTGGAACGCCCGTGGCGGCGGGTGAGGGGCCAATGGCGCAGGCCTATGCGCGCATCGCTCAGGGGTTGATCAAGGGCGGGATGGCCTGAGCATGGCCGATCCCGCACATAGTCTGGCCACCTACGGCACCTTGGCGCCGGGACGCGCAAACGCCCACCAGCTGAAGGACCTGCAAGGGCAGTGGTCGCGCGGCCACGTGCACGGTCATCTCAAGGAAGCGGGGTGGGGCGCGCAGCTGGGCTATCCCGGCCTGATCCTTGATCCGCAAGGTGACGCGGTCGAGGTGCATCTGTTCCAATCAGCCGACCTGCCGGCGCACTGGGCGCGCCTGGATGCGTTCGAGGGGGCGGGATATGTGCGTGTTGCCGTTTCGGTTGAAACGGAGAGCGGGCCGATCCCCGCACATATATACGCACTGGCGCCCTGACGGTGCATTCAGGTTCGGCATGGGAATGTATGGGCCGGGCCATGGGAATGCGCGGGAATTCGGCGCCGTTTTCCCGTGATTCGAATCGATTTCCCGGAAATTTTCGGTAATTTCGTTCCATTTCGGAAGGAACGTAAATAGAACATTTCGTTCCGGACTCAGAAAACGCAACTTTTTTGGGATTTTATGGGCGCGCGTTTCGCCGCTTAGGCTGACACTATATGTTGTGCAGAAAGCAAATTTGATAACATCATAAGCGCCACTCTGCACGATTTTACCCCCTACATGTTGTTTTTCACGCCCCTTGATCATAAGGGCTAGCGCCTTTTGGCCGCAAAAAACTATTGTTTCCCATCAATTCCCATGGCATCCCTATTGCATCGGATGAGAACGAGCCCGGGGCACCAAACGACCCCAAGCACACAAAAAACTCTAGCAGGTTTCATACAGGCACCTCGCTTTCATCAGACCAAGAGATCCGGCGCGCGAGCGAGCAGACATCCCCCCAGGTGGCGCGCG
>JBCBDZ010000132.1:0-9552 GCA_038529225.1 Pseudomonadota bacterium
GCCGATGGTACTGCGTCTTAAGGCGTGGGAGAGTAGGTCATTGCCAAACCTAAAAAGCCCTTTGTTTCCTCGTATCTCTCTGTCGATGCTATCCAACCTCTTCCAATTCCACGGCAACGCAGGTTTTGCGCATCGTTCGGTTGTTCTGGCGTCGAACCATTCCTAAGTAGTTTCTGAAGCCTCTTCTACGTTGCCCAACTCAGCGCGAGCAACACGGTCCTTCCCCCTTGTTGGTTACAATTTCAACTATTACCCATGTCGTGACCTGAACTCTGGTGCACCAAAATGGCCGCGGCGCCCCTTACACTGTACAGCTATTGGCGTTCCACGACGTCCTACCGCGTCCGCGCGGCGTTGAACATCAAGGGCGTAGCCTACCGGATCGAACCAATTGATCTGCTGGCCGGGGCGCAACATGAAAGCGAATACTCTGCTCTCAACCCCGCCAAAGGTGTTCCGACTTTGATTTTGGCAGATGGAACTGTCCTGACGCAATCCATGGCGATTCTCGATTTCATAGAAGAGACTTGGTCATATCCACCGCTTGTGCCGCGCGATCCTTTGGCCCGCGCCCGCGTTTTGGAAGCAGCGTATGCCGTCGCCATTGATGTCCACCCTGTGAACAACCTGCGAGTGGTGCAGCATTTGCAAGATGTTACCGGCGCCGATGCCGAAGTTGCCATGACCTGGATGCAGCACTGGATTCTGCAAGGATTTGAAGCCTATGAAACCCTGGTGAGTGATGTGTCAAAATTCGCTTTTGGCGACACGCCTGACCTTGCGGACCTATGCCTTGTGGCACAAACCTATAACGCACGCCGTTGGGGTGTGGACCTGACCCCATTCCCCAATATTGCACGCATCGAAGCGGCTTGCCTTGCGGTGCCTGCCATCGCTGCTGCCCATCCCGATCAACAACCCGACGCCCAGTAAGGACACAACCCACCATGGCCAAAGCTTTTGCCTCCCAAGGCGACATGAGTGAAAAAAAGATCACCTTTGACGAGATTGGCGAGGGTCTGTGGGCCTTTACCGCAGAAGGGGATCCAAACTCGGGCGTGATAATCGGAGATGACAGCGTGATGATCGTAGAGGCGCAAGCGACGCCCCGTCTCGCCGCCAAGGTCATCGAAAAGGTGCGCGGGGTCACCGACAAACCGATCAGCCATCTTGTGCTGACCCACTATCACGCTGTTCGGGTTCTGGGCGCGTCTGCCTACGGGGCGGACCAGATCATTATGTCAGACATGGCCCGTTCGATGGTGATCGAACGCGGACAAGAAGACTGGGACAGCGAATTCCAACGCTTTCCGCGTCTGTTCGAGGGGCACGAAAGTATCCCCGGCCTGACCTATCCCACGACCACCTTTAGCGATGCGATGACCGTTTACCTCGGCAACCGTCGCGTCGACATCAAACACGTGGGTCGCGCCCATACGGCAGGGGATGCCGTGATCCATGTGCCGGATCAGAACGTGATGTTTACCGGCGACATCGTGGAATACCATTCCGCCTGCTATTGCGGCGATGGCCACTTTGCAGATTGGGGCGATACTCTGGATGCCATCAAGGCACACGATGTGGACGCTATCGCTCCGGGTCGTGGTGATGCGCTGGTGGGCAAAGAGATGGTTGAAAAAGCCATTGAAAGTACGCGCGATTTTGTGGACAGCACTTATCGGCCTGCGGCGCGCGTAGCTGCGCGCAACGGCACGCTCAAAGACGCATGGGATGCCGTGCGCGCTGAGTGCGATCCAAAATTTCAGGAGTATGCCATTTACGAACATTGTCTGCCGTTCAATGTCGCCCGGGCATATGACGAAGCACGGGGCATAGCACACCCGCGCATCTGGACGGACAAGCGAGACATCGAGATGTGGGAGGCCCTGCAGGGATAAACACATGGTAGATGTGCGCTATGATCTTGCCTTCAAACTCTATCCCTATGCTGCGGTCGCCGCACAGACCCAACCTGTCAATCGCCACCCCGTCGTCATCGTCGGCGGGGGTCCGATCGGCATGGCCACAGCCCTCGACTTGGGGCGCAAGGGAACACCGGTGTTGGTCCTCGACGATCACGAGGGCGTGGGGCAGGGCAGCCGCGCGATTTGCTTTGCCAAGCGAACACTTGAGATCGCCGACCGTTTGGGCGCAGGCCAGCGGATGCGCGACAAAGGGGTCGTCTGGAATGTGGGCAAGGTATTCCACGGACCGGAAAAAGTGTTTGAATTCAATCTACAACCAGAAGACGGTCACAAAAACCCTGCGTTCATCAACCTCCAACAACCCTATTTTGAAAAGTTCCTGGTTGAAGAGATTCGTACGGCTCAAGGTGATGGTGCACCGATCGAAATACGCGGTCGCAATGCGCTGAGTGGAATGACGGCCAAAGACGATCACGTCCTGCTCGACATCGACACGCCCGATGACCCCTATCAGATCGAGGCGGACTGGCTGATCGCCTGCGATGGCGCGCGCTCGCCAATCCGGGACATGATGGGCCTCAGCTTTGATGGCCGCGTGTTCGAGGACAATTTCCTGATCGCTGACGTTCATATGACGGCAGATTTCCCGACGGAGCGCTGGTTTTGGTTTGAACCTCCGTTCAAGAACTCTGGCCAATCCGCGCTTTTGCACAAACAGCCGGACGACATCTGGCGGATCGACTTTCAACTGGGCTGGGATATTGATCGGGCTGCGGAATTGGACCCGGATCGCATCCGCGCCCGAGTGGATGCGATGTTGGGTGAAGGGGCCGAGTATGAACTGGAATGGACGTCAATCTACACCTTCCAGTGCAGGCGTATGGAGACGTTCCGTCATGGCAATGTCCTGTTTGCTGGGGACAGTGCGCATCAGGTGTCCCCGTTTGGCGCACGAGGAGCCAACTCTGGCATTCAGGACGCTGAGAATCTGGCGTGGAAGCTGGACCTTGTTTTGCGTGGTCTTGCACCGGATTCGCTGCTCGACAGCTATTCCACAGAAAGGTCCTTTGCGGCGGATGAAAACATACTCAATTCCACCCGTGCCACAGACTTCCTGACCCCCAAGAGCGAGATAAGTGCCATTTTCCGCAATGCCGTGCTGGAACTGGCCTCTGATCACGCCTTTGCCCGGCCGCTCGTGAACTCGGGGCGGTTGTCGGTGCCTTGTATCTATGACGGGCAGGTGTTGAACGGACCAGACAGGTTGGATGGTCCTGAACGGACACGGGTAGGCGCGCCATGCGTGGATGCGGAACTCGCGGACGGGTTTCTGCTAGAGCGGCTGATCGGCGCCTTTACGGTCTTGAGCATATGTACAGATGCTTTGGACGTGGATGACGTTGATGGGGTGGCATTGAATCATGTGATCCTGTCCCCAGCGGATGATCCAAAAGGAATGGTGAGGGATCGGTATCTCGGGAACGCCGAACAGGCGGTTTACCTGCTGCGCCCGGACCAGCATGTCGTCGCGCGCTGGCCGTCAGCCACTGCGCAGGACATAGCGGACGCCATGCGCGTTGCTTTGGGAAAGGGAGCGGCATGACCAAGTTAAATCTCGACCCGAACATTCCTGATCCGGACGGATTTTATGATGAGCTTTTGGAAGTGCATCAAGGGCTGAACAAGGAGGCGAGCGACGCGCTTAACGCGCGCCTTATCCTTGTTCTCGCCAATCACATTGGGGACCGGGACGTGCTGCGTGCGGCCCTCGCTGCGGCCAAACGGCCTTAGGACGTTTCTGTGCAGTGGCGGCGAAAGGCGCGTTTGAGCATGTCCAGCTCTGCGCGCAACAACTCGACCTCAGCCCGGAGATCTTCCGCCAAAGCCTCGCCTGCGATTAAAGTGAACTGGCCGAGAGTCGTATCATCCGTCGCGTCCGCGATGACGAAGACCTGTACGCCGTCAGAAATCGCCTTTGTGGGTACGGGAACCTGCACCTGCCAATAGCCTTCGGTTTCGGCTTCTTTCACCTCGACATCCGGCACCGTGATATCAAGGTGCGTGACCCGTATTTGAGGCACCCCGCTGCCAGACTGTTTTACCATGCCTTCCCAGATGCCCTGCCGCAGTCTGGTGGGTGTCAGTGTCAGAGTGCTCATCCGGCTCCCTTTCTCACAATGCGGCCCGCGGGCGGCGCGAGAATGTCAGATCGCGCAACGTGATCTGGTTCATCTCCGGCCCTTCAAAGATCAGGTCGATCCACGCCTTTTCCACCCTTTTTTCGTTCAGCTTTGAATAGGCGAGGTCGAATTCGACTGTCACGTCTTGTTCGTTCAGGGGCAATTCCCGCACGATCTGTTCGGTGTTGGGGCCGTGACGAATGTTGAGACGGCCAAAGATTTCAAGGGGATACTCCATCTCCACAATCGTGTTCATGCCCAGAAGGTGCGTTTTGCGCAAACCTTGAACCGCGTCTTGGGGCAGGTCGATCACAAGTGACAGGAATGAACCGTCGAATTTGAAAACATCCATGCGCAGACCGTAAGGCGCGAGATCGCTTTCGCGCTGGTTGCGGATTTGCCGGAGGGTCAGTTCGCTCAAATTGCAGTCGTGAAACAGCGTCACTTCGCTGCCCATCATGGTTTTGGACTGAACCGAGGATGCACCGGCATTGTGCAGCGAACCGCGCCACAATTCCGGGCGCCATGCCCAGTCAGAGTTATGTGGACGCGCAAAGTTCGTGGATCCAATGGCGGGCAATGCCAGTCGTTCATCGGCAGTGTGGATCAGGCGATCAAGGTGACTGCGAAGCTGTCGGGCCGAGGAACGCAGGCCGCGCAATTCGCTCAATTCCGTGGTTCTGGCATTGCGCGCGGCACGCGCCCAACGGCGCATCGCACCCTTGTGCGACAGCTTTTCGATATACCGTCTCGTTTTGCCTGCCATCTACCAAACGCCGATTTGGACGCCCCATTGCCCGCCCTTTTATCTATGCCAAAGGTTTCCCTGAAATGAACCGGGCAATTGTGCGCGTTACTCGGGTTTTACCGGCGTCGTTGCAGAATTGTCCTGTGCCGCATCGAGCACCGCGGCTGTCCGAGCACGGGTGCGCTGCATCGTCTCGGTGAGCAGACTTGGTGCGCGTTCGCCCAGCGGTTCTCCATTTTCGCCCTCGTAAATGGCAAGGCCAATAACCTGATCGCCCACAGGCCCCACAGCACGCCAGTACACATCGCGCATCTCGGGGCTGGGCGCACTGCCGTTGATTTCCAATAGGGTCAGAGTGCCGGATGTCCGACGCGAAAGGACTGTTTCGCTGTTCGTCCCTGCGTCTGTATCCTTACCCTGATCGACAGCCGCCGCGGTGATGACGGCGAGAGGCGCGCCAAATGACGCCTCTCCCCCCAATGTGTCGCAGCGTGCCATCACGGCAAATCGCTGGCGCACACTGCGTTTGTCGACGCAATAGCCGACGGGCGGGACAAGGTTGACGGATCCGCCCGCCAGTGAGGCAAAAGGCAATCCGTTGTTTTGTGCGCCACCGAATCCGCCGAGTTCTTCGCATCCTGCCAGAGCCACGCAGGTGGCTCCGGCCAGTAAGGCCTTAGAGGTCCATGTAATCATGGCGCTCGGCCTTGGCCCCGGGATGCGTCACCGCCCCCAGATATGTGGCGCCGACCAGTTTGGCGTATTTCCACAGGGCCCCGGACCCGTAAAGCGTCTCTCGTGGGCCGGTCCAGGCGGCTTTGCGCTCTGCCAGTTCTTCGTCAGTAAGCGCAACATTAATCGACCCTTCGATGGCGTTGATGGTGATCACATCTCCGTCTTTCAGAAGTGCGATCGGACCACCATGTGCCGCCTCTGGTCCAACATGTCCCACGCAGAACCCGCGCGTCGCGCCGGAAAACCGGCCATCCGTGATCAACGCCACCTTTTTACCCATCCCCTGACCGGACAAAGCAGCAGTGGTTGCCAGCATCTCGCGCATACCGGGGCCACCGGACGGACCCTCATTGCGGATAACGAACACGTCGCCTTCCTCATAGGTGCGGTTTTGCACGGATTCGAAAGCATCCTGTTCGCATTCAAAGATGCGCGCCGGACCGGTGAAAATCTGATGCTGCGGCTCGATCCCGGCTACCTTTACGATGGCACCTTCAGGCGCAACATTGCCCTTCAGGCCAACAACGCCACCCGTTTTGGTGATTGGCGTTTCCACGGGATAGATGATCTTCCCGTCTGCCTTGAGGCTGTTCTTGTCCAGTTCCTCGCCGATGGAATAGCCCGTGGCGGTCATGCAGTCTTCGTGGATCAGACCGGCTTTGCGAAGCTCCTTCATCACCACTGGTACGCCGCCAACCTCATAGAGGTCCTTGGCCACGTACTGCCCACCCGGTTTCAGGTCGACGAAGTAGGGCGTGTCACGGAAGATCTCGCACACGTCTTCGAGGAAGAAATCGATGCCCGCCTCATGCGCCATGGCCGGCAGGTGCAGGCCTGCATTTGTGGACCCGCCGGTGCAGGCAACAATTCGTGCGGCGTTTTCGAAGGCTTCGCGGGTGCAGATGTCGCGCGCCCGGATGTTCTTTTCGATGAGGTTCATGACGGCCGCGCCGGACGCCTTGGCGTATTCGTCGCGGGACTCGTAAGGCGCCGGGGCGCCGGACGAGTTGGGCAGTGCAAGGCCGATGGCCTCGGAAACGCAGGCCATCGTGTTGGCGGTAAACTGGCCGCCACACGCCCCGGCAGAGGGACAGGCCACGCGCTCAAGAATGTCCAATTCGGCCTCGCTCATGGTGCCGTTCTGCTGGTGGCCCACGGCCTCGAACATGTCCTGAACGGTCAGGTCGCGGTCGAGGTATTCGGCAGGGACCGGGGCGTTTTCGGCAACACGGCCCGGAAGGATCGACCCACCATACAGGAACACGGACGGCACATTCAGACGGATCATGGCCATCATCATGCCCGGCAGGGATTTGTCGCAACCGGCAAGGCCCACGATCGCGTCATAGCAATGCCCGCGCATGGTCAACTCAACCGTGTCGGCAATCGCCTCACGGGACGCCAGAGACGAGCGCATCCCCTCATGCCCCATCGCAATGCCGTCGGTGACGGTGATGGTGGTGAATTCGCGTGGTGTCCCTGCGGCCGACTTGACGCCGACCTTGACCGACTGGGCCTGACGGTTCAGCGCGATGTTGCAGGGCGCTGCCTCGTTCCAGCAGGTCGCCACGCCGACCAGAGGTTGATGGATTTCCTCTTCAGTCATACCCATGGCGTAGTAGTAGGACCGGTGCGGCGCGCGCGCGGGTCCTTCGGTCACATGGCGGCTGGGCAATTTGGATTTGTCGAACTTGCCGTCTAGCATCGGGCCTCTCCCTCGAAGAACATTTGCACCGGAATAGCCATTGGTCGGAGCACCTGCAAGCGTCCGGCGCGGTTGCATTGCGGACAGGGTGCCACTAGGTAAACCGAACGGTTCAGGCGGTGGGAGGTATCTGCCAGACCATCGGGCACAGCCGATCAGGACGATTTCATGGATTCCAGCCTTTTCGCTTTCATCTGGAAGCACTCCAAAAAAGACCAGTTGATGTTGCTGGCGCTGACGGTTGTCACGTTTCCCTTTCTCTACGCCACCCTGGAATTGCCCAAGCGGGTGATCAATGACGCGATCGGGTCGACCTCTGACACAGTGCCGATCCTTGGCTTTGAGCTCAGCCAGATTCAGTTCCTTATGGCGCTTTGTTTTGGATATCTGGGGGCTGTCATCGCGCATGGCCTGCTCAAAATGCGCCTGAATACGATGAAGGGGGTGACGGCTGAGCGGCTGTTGCGCCGTTTCCGCTTCCAGTTGATCAGCCGAATGTTGCGCTTTCCGCTGAGTTACTTCCGTTCGACCAGCCAAGGCGAATTGGTGAGCATGGTGACGTCCGAGGCAGAGCCGATGGGTGGCCTCATGGGCGACATGGTCGCCCAACCCGTTTTTCAAGCGGGGCAGATGCTGATTATCCTGATCTTTCTGTTCATCCAGTCGGTGTGGTTTGGCCTTGCCGGGATCGCGTTGATCCCTTTGCAGGCGTGGCTGATCCCGATGCTGCAACGGCGCATCAACCTGCTGAACAAGGCGCGGATCAAGGAGATGCGGGCCTTTTCCTCCGAAATCGGTGAAAGCGCGGCAGGCATCACTGATCTGCGCACCAATGGCGGGCTGCGGTACCGGTTGGCGCAGTTCACGGATCGTTTGGGGCGTTTGTTTGGAATTCGCTTCAAGATCTACCAGCAAAAGTTCTTCATGAAGTTCCTTAACAACTTCATCACGCAACTCACGCCATTCTTTTTCTATCTGGTCGGCGGATACCTGGCCATTCAGGGTGAAATCACCGTTGGTGCCTTGGTCGCGGCGCTTGCGGCCTACAAAGACCTTTCGAGCCCATGGAAGGAACTGCTGACCTACTACAACCAGACGCAGGACATGGCCGTGCGGTGGGAAGTCGTGACCGAACGATTTGGCCCCAACGGCATGATTGACGAAGACCTGTTTGAGGGCGAACCGGATGAGATTTCGCATCTGCGCGGAGATATCGAACTGAAGGATGTGACCGTTCGCACCGTGGACAACAATCCGATCCTTGAAAACATCAACCTGACAATCCCCAAGGGCGCGCGGGTTGCCATTCAGGCCCGCAACCAGACGGAACGGACCGCGCTGGCCGAACTTCTGACACGCGAGGTCATACCGTCACGCGGGACAATCTCGATGGCGGGGTATGACCTGTCCAAACTGCATCAGTCCGTGATCGCCGCGCGCATCGGCTACGCCCATTCGCGCCCCTATCTTTTTGACGGCACGCTTGGCTCGAACCTATTGATGCCCTTGATGACCAGTCCGCGCACCGTCGACTGGGTATCCAACAAACGCGACAGGATACAGAACGAGGCCATCCGATCAGGAAACAGCCAGGACCGCGTTGACGTCGATTGGGTGGATCCGGCATTGGCGGGCCTAACCGATGGCGACGACATTCGCCAGTGGTGGTTCGAACTGATTCAGGCGATGGGGGTTGATGATTTCATGTTCCGCCGCATGCTGACCGGTCGGATTGACCCGGACATGCATCCCGAACTGGCTAAAGCCATCGTCGAAATACGTCCTGCGGTGGAGAAGTGCCTGCAGGAAAATGGGCTGATCGACGAAGTTTACCGGTTTGACCCAGACAGCTTTAACCCGGCTGTCCCGCTTGGCGGCAACCTGCTCTTTGCCTCGCCCAGACGCGAAATCAGTCAGGAGGGACTCGCCGCCAACGCGATGTTCATCAACCTGATCTTTGAACAGGGTCTGGCCGAACAGGGGATCGCCATTTCGCAGACCCTGATCGAAACCTTGCACCAGACCTTTGGCATGGACGGGACAAACCACCCGCTGTTCACGGCCCTCAATATCGAAGAAAGCATGTACGAACGTCTTGTCGACATCGCGCAGCGTCGCCGCGAACGCGGGGATGTTGCGCTGACGGATGATGAATTCGCGCTGTTGCTGACCGTGCCTTTTGCCTTCACCGCTGAACAGATCGGGCCCGCCTTTCCCGACAGTTTCAAAAAGGAGATCGTTGAAATCCGCAAAGCCAGT
>JBCBDZ010000133.1:0-9463 GCA_038529225.1 Pseudomonadota bacterium
CCAAAGCATCATTGGCCAGCCCCCGGCGCTTGAACACGACGTCGCGCCCCATCCGTGATGGCGTGGTCAACCTGACCGACCCCGAGGTTCCTGCCGGACCCTGCGTTTGCCCGGATTTGTTTGTTTGGGGCAATTTTGACCTGGTAAGGTTTGGCGAGGATGAGGCGGCGGAGCATTCTTTTCGTCTCTTGGTCCTGGTGGAGGGTGCGGGAGCCTCCGGCGGAAGTTTATCTGGCAAGATGAAGGAGGATTGTCGTCATTGGCACGCCTCAGGGGCAAGTTTCAAGGTGGCCATGCCAGCCGTTGGGACGACTTGACCGCGGTCTTCGAGGACTGCGACGATGCCTTGGGTTTCGCTCATCGTGAAGCCCTGCGCAGGCAGGATTTGGGCGGCATCGGAAGTTTCCATCGCCCCGCCGTTATCGCAGATGATCGCAACAAGCTGTTGCAGGCGGGCCTTGTCCACTTGCGCATGCGCCAAAGGCGCGAAAGCCACCCACAGACCACCCGCCATTGCCAGATACCGCATCATCTGTCGATTTCCCCGAACACCACGTCCATGGTGCCGATAATCGCGGCCACGTCTGCCAGTTGGTGCCCTTTGGAGACGTGATCCATCGCCTGCAGGTGCAGGTATCCCGGCGCGCGCAGTTTGGCGCGGTAGGGTTTGTTGGTGCCATCGGCCACCAGATAGACACCAAATTCGCCCTTGGGCGCTTCGACGGCGCAGTACACCTCGCCCTCGGGGACGTGGAACCCTTCGGTATAAAGCTTGAAGTGGTGGATCAACGCTTCCATCGAGGTTTTCATGTCGGTGCGCGACGGCGGCGTGATCTTGCCGCGCGCCAGCACGTCACCCGGACAGTCGCGCAGTTTGGCAATCGACTGTTTGATGATCGACAGCGACTGGCGCATCTCTTCCATCCGCACGAGGTAACGGTCATAGCAGTCACCGTTCTTGCCCACGGGAATCTGGAAGTCGAATTCGTCATAGCATTCATAGGGCTGCGCGCGGCGCAGATCCCACGCCATGCCACTGCCCCGCACCATGACCCCAGAAAAGCCGTATTGCAGAATGTCATCTTCGGTCACCACGCCGATATCGGCGTTGCGCTGTTTGAAGATGCGGTTTTCGGTCAGCAATCCGTCGATATCCGCCAACACGTCGGGAAAATGCGCGGCCCATTCCTCGATATCGTCCAGCAGATCAGGCGGCAGGTCCTGATGCACGCCACCGGGGCGGAAGTAGGCCGCGTGCAGCCGGGCACCGCAGGCACGTTCGTAAAACACCATCAGCTTTTCACGCTCTTCAAAGCCCCAGAGCGGCGGCGTCAGCGCGCCCACATCCATGGCTTGGGTCGTCACGTTCAGCAGGTGGTTCAGAACGCGGCCAATTTCGGAATAAAGCACCCGGATCAGCGAGGCACGACGCGGCACTTCGACGCCGGTCAGCTTTTCGATGGCCAGACACCAGGCGTGTTCCTGGTTCATCGGTGCCACATAATCGAGCCGGTCGAAATAGGGCAGGTTCTGCAGATACGTCCGGCTTTCCATCAGCTTTTCTGTGCCACGGTGCAAAAGGCCGATGTGAGGATCGCAGCGTTCCACGACCTCGCCGTCCAGTTCAAGTACCAGACGCAAAACCCCATGCGCCGCAGGGTGTTGCGGGCCGAAGTTTATGTTGAAGTTGCGGATTTTCTGCTCGCCCGTCAGGGCGTCGTCGAATTTGGAGCCGTCCATCATAACTCTACTCCTCAGTCAGGCGTGCGCCTACGCGGAACACCTTGGTCAACAGTTTCCAGGAGCCGCCCACACGGACGAACCCCAGATGATCTTCGTAACGCAGCGGAGGCACGTCCACAGTCAGGTGGACCCGTGCGATTTCGTCGCCGGCATTTTCCATGCCCAGAATGTCGTAAACTGCCGGTGCCGGAAACGGGTCGCGCCCACGCACACGCTCAAGATAGGACGCCTTGTCCCAGAACGTCGCCGCACCGTCCTCGATCAGCGTCATCTGAAAGCGTTCGTGGCACAGGTCTTCGAACACGTCCGCGCGCGCAAAATACACCGCATCGCAATAGGCGAGCGCGGCGGCGTGCAGATCGCTGGTGGTGTCGATTTGCCCATCCATTAGCGATTTTCCAGCTCTTGCAGCTTGAGCGCCATGAACCACAACAGCGCAATCGTCCCGATCGGGATCACGCAGACAAAGGCCCAGTAGGCGTTGATCCCGAAATGGGGCAGCAGCTTGAACATCGGGATGATGGTCAGAGCAGCGATGATGAGCCAGACGATCATGTCCACATCACGCCCCCTCTTGCTCTTTCTCATCGCCGGGCAGGATGTATTCGGCACCCTCCCACGGGCTCATGAAATCGAACTGGCGGTATTCCTGGACGAGGCTGACGGGTTCATAAACAACCCGCTTTTCAACCTCGTCATAGCGGACCTCGGTGTAACCGGTCGTCGGGAAATCCTTGCGCAGCGGGTAGCCACGAAATCCGTAGTCCGTCAGGATGCGGCGCAGATCCGGATGGCCGGAAAACAGGATGCCGAACATGTCGAACACTTCGCGTTCGAACCAGTTTGCCGACGGGTGCACCTCTGTCACCGACGGCACCATCTGATCTTCACGGATCGACACCCGCAGGCGAATGCGCTGGTTCTGGTACATGCTCAGAAAATGATAGACGACATCGAACCGCTTGGCCCGGCCCGGATAGTCCACGGCTGTAATGTCCACGAGGGTCGAGAACTTGCAGGTCGAATCCGCCTTCAGAAACTCCACGAAACCGGCGATGTTGGACGGGGCCACATCCACGTTCAGCTCGTCATGGGTGACATCCCATGCCAACACGCAATCGGTGCGCTTGGCCTCAAGGTAGGCGCCGAGTTCGTTCAGGGCTTCGCTCATTTCAGGCTCCTTGCCGGAGGTGGTCTGCGCAGGCAACCGCGCGGTCTCAAAAGGTTAGCGGACAATCGTCCCGGTGCGGCGCATTTTGCGCTGCAACTGCATGATGCCGTACAAAAGCGCCTCGGCCGTCGGAGGGCAGCCGGGCACATAAACATCCACCGGCACAATCCGGTCACAGCCGCGCACCACCGAATAACTGTAGTGGTAATACCCCCCGCCATTGGCACAGGACCCCATCGAGATCACGTAGCGCGGCTCGGGCATCTGGTCATAGACCTTGCGCAAGGCGGGGGCCATCTTGTTCGTCAGGGTGCCCGCAACAATCATCAGGTCGGACTGACGGGGGGAGGCACGCGGGGCGGTCCCGAACCGTTCCAGATCATAGCGCGGCATCGAGGTGTGCATCATCTCGACCGCGCAGCAGGCCAGACCGAATGTCATCCAGTGGAGCGACCCTGTGCGCGCCCAGTTGATCAGGTCATCCGTCGACGTCAGCAGGAACCCCTTGTCCTGCAAAGCCTCGTTCAGGTTCTGGGCGGCCACGTCGCGGTCCATGCCCGCGGCGTTCGGCGAAGTGGCAATCGACATAAGGCAGGCTCCTGGCGTGAAGCGGGCGGCGAACCCCGCAGCATCATAGACTTATCCCCGTGTAACCCAGCGCTCATAGGCGGTCAACGCGACATGCAGCCAACAGGGCGGCGTGTCGCATGCCCGTTGACGCTGCGTTGACTATTGGCGCCCCCCGCACCGGTCATTCCGGCTTTTGGATGCGACAATAGCGGCTCAAACTCGCGTGTCACGCCGCACCATCGCCGGGCGGGTTGCATCCGACCGGCCGGCACCCAGAATTGTCACGGCGCGGCGGCCCCAAAAGCTCAAGAGGATGGCCGCCGGACGAGCACAGAACAGGTCTTGCGCGAATCGCACAGGCGTAGCTCCGCCGAAAACCGCCATGGGCGCGACGATTGTTCCGCAATTGCGCACATAGCCCAAACCGATGGGTTTTCCCTTTTGAAAAAGAGCGCACCTGGCAAAAGGCAAAGGGCAAGAAACTCAACCACAGGTAATTTTCAAATTGGAAAACCGTTCATTTTTACTTAGTCGCCTGCGCGTCCGAACCCTAAACATGGCACGGATTACCCGGTAACGACTTCCAAGGACACGTTATGAGACATGCACTTCTTTTGACATCGGCCCTCTCTGTCAGTGCCGTGACTGCCAATGCGGCCAGCTTACTGAGCAATGGTGATTTCGAGGCCGGGAACGTCGATTTCTCGACCGATCTGACATTTGTTCCTGGCACCGGGAATGGAGCTGCACAGTATAACGTGGACACAAATCCGAACGCCTGGTTCAGTTCCTTTGCAAGTTTCGGCGACAACACAACCGGCAGCGGCAACATGATGATGATCAATGGCTCAACCACGGCAGGCGACCTTGTTTGGTCCGAAACGGTGAGCGTCGCAGCCAACACAGATTACAGCTTTTCCGGCTTTATCGCCGCCATCTTCCCGGGTTCCAGCGCGCTGACGCTTGAAATCAACTCAGTGCTCGTGGGTTCCATCACAGGTCCCAGCACAGTCGCGATCTGGGAAGACTTTGACTTCACCTGGGGGTCGGGCAGCGCAACAAGCGCCACAGTGTCGCTACTGCAGGCGTCGACCGGCTTTGGTGGCAACGATTATGCGCTGGACGATTTGTCCTTTACGGCCAACACGACAACCCCGCCCCCTGTCCCTCTCCCCGCTGCAGCCTGGATGCTGTTGGTTGGGATAGGGGGCCTGTTTGGTGTGCGCCGGATGAAAAGAACCACCTGAATTAAATTAGCCGCCCCATAAGGGACGGCCCAAAAAGTAATTTCATCACGTTAGGGCGCGCTCACTGCCATTCGAGCGCGCCTTTTTTCCATTCATAGGCAAAACCGATGGTCAGAACCCCGAGGAACACCATCATCGACCAGAACCCGACCATGCTGACGTCCTGAAACGCCACTGCCCACGGGAACAGAAAGGCAATTTCGAGGTCGAAAATGATGAACAGGATCGACACGAGATAAAAGCGGACATCAAATTTCATCCGCGCATCGTCGAACGCGTTGAACCCGCATTCGTAGGCCGACACTTTCTCGGGGTCGGGATTGCGCACGGCAATCACCACCGCCGACAACATCAGAACAAGGCCAAGTCCAATGGCCACAGCCAGAAACACCAGAATGGGAAGATATTCCCGCAACATGCCGTCCACTGTCTTGCTCCTTTGCGCTGCCACCCGTTTGAACGGCTGGTATCCGTCCCCTGTCTACGCGCCTGTTTTGGAAGGGTCAATAAAGGCGCATGGCATGCATGGCCCGAAAGCCGCGTAATTTTGATGCAGGTCGGGGTTTGGACCCCGTCAGGTGTCCTTGCGCGACCACTGCGCCAGCGTCAGCCCGTTTTGCATGGCCGATACATGGACGTTCAGCGCGGTCTGACCCGGCAAGGGCAACGCGACATCAACGCCGCCGTCCTGTGTGACGTCCCCACCAAGGTCGCTTGCGACTTTTGGCAGGGCCAGCACTTCGCGCGTGTTCAGATGCAGATCCGTGCGCAGGGCCGAATTGGCAAAGACCAGATCGCCCGCTTCGTTGTGCACGGTCAACGCCTTGCCATCCAGTCCGGACAGCATGGTCAGAATGGCATCACTCTCCGCAAGGGCAACGCTCAGTGCTTTCTGTTCATAGCGTAAAAGCTGGCGCTCGATCTTGCTTTCAACCAGATCACCAACCGCAACGAGATACTCGACCTCGCCATCCTGCCAAAGTCGCGCCGACTTGGACACCGCACAGACAGCACCGATGACACCATATTCCTCAAGCCGGAGTGGCACGCCGATATAGGCGCCAATCCCACTGGCAACGACTGAAGGCATCTCACAGATCATCGGATCGATCTGCGCATCCACAATGCGCAAGGGCCGTCCGGCCTGAACGGTCTTGGAACAGATGGTGTCGCGCAGTTTGAACGACCGGCCTGCCACTGTGCGATGATCCCCGGCATATCCCAACGCCACCAGCGCCTGAGCATTCACGATGCTGATCAGGCTCATCTCGCAATTCAGCTTGGCCGTGATGGATTGCGCCAACGCGTCAAACTCAGCCATGTTGCTGAAGTCGGCCCAGTGATCGGACGGATCTGTTTTGTTGTCTTTTGCCTGTATACCCATTGCCAACTCATCAAACAGCTTTGAGTGTCAAAAGTACCTGAAATTCCTATCTTTACAAAATGAAAATACCCCATGCGCGGGTTTGCGCCAATACCCAAAAATCGCCACAACTCAAGGTTGACATCTGTCAACAACTGCCTTGATGGCCCCGCCCCCACCTCGCGTCCAGAGCATCGCCCGCTCCGGAGCCGGGCTTAGGTGTCCATCCAGGCCGCCGGACGTTTGTCAAAAAAGGCCCCGATCCCCTCTGCCGCCTCTTCTGTCTCCCAGCGTGATTTGAGCGCGGCGATGGTCATGTCGATCGTTTCGGCATCAATGCGCGGCCCCAGGGCGCGGGCCAGTGACTTGGCCTCGGCAACCGCCCCCGGAGCGCAGGAGAGGTAAGGGACGACTTCGGCCTCGATCGCTTCGGCAAGGTCAGCCGAGGGCACATGTCGCGCCAAAAGGCCAAGCGCCACGGCCTCATCGGCCCCAAACAGGCGCGCAGACATGAACACGCGCCGCGCCCGCCCCTCGCCCATCCGGGCCAGCACATAGGGGCCAATGGTGGCCGGGATAATGCCAAGCCGCGTTTCGGTCAGCCCCATCTTGAGGTGATCCACACCAATGGCGACGTCACAGACCGACGCCATACCGACTCCGCCGCCAAAAGCATTGCCCTGCACCGCTCCGATCAGCGGCTTGGGCAGGGTGTTGAGGGCCTGCAGCATATGGGCGAGCTTGGCGGCTTCGCGCGCGCGGGTCTCTGCATCCGCCTGCATCTGCGCGCGCATCCATTCCAGATCGCCCCCCGCACAAAAGCTTTTGCCCGCCCCGGTCAGCACCACCACCCGCACAGTATCGTCTGCGCCAAGATCCACCGCCGCTTGCGTCAGTTCGGCGAGCATCTGCGCGCTGAGCGCGTTGTGCTTTTCCGGACGATCAAGGGTCAGCGTCGCCACGCCACGCGGATCGACCGCAATCGAAATTGTCTGCGTGCCCATATCAGGCGCGCATGGCTTGGGCGCGCACCGCACAGGCCCGCACCACGTCCAGATCAAGGCCCGTGTCATAGCCCAACCGCTCCAGATGCTCAGCCACCGCTTCGGTCGCCACGTTCCCGGCAGCACCCGGCGCATAAGGACAGCCCCCAAGGCCCCCGACCGCAGCGTCAAAGACCCGCATCCCGAGGCTGAGCGAGGCATCGATGTTGTCCATCGCCCGTCCGCCCGTGTTATGGTAGTGCCCGGCCAGTCGGCCCACCGGAACCACATCGCGCACCGCCAGCAGCATCCGCGCAATGGTCTCGGGCGTGCCGTGGCCCAGCGTGTCGCCCAGGCTGATCTCGTAGCAGCCCAGCGCAAACAGACGGTCCGCCACCCGCGCCACAGCACCGGGATCGGTCGGGCCATCATGGGGGCAATCCACGACGCAGGACACGTATCCGCGCACCGGCAGATCGATCATGCGGGCGGCTTCGATCACCGGGGCAAACCGTTCGATGGACTCTTCGATCGAGGCGTTGATGTTGGCCTTGCTGAAGCCCTCGCTGGCCGAGCCGAACACCGCGATCTCATCAACGCTGGACTCGATGGCGGCATCAAAGCCCTTCAGATTGGGTGTCAGCGCAGAGTAGCGGACCTCAGGCGCACGCTCGATTGCGGCAAACACCTCGGCGGTGCCAGCCATTTGCGGCACCCATTTCGGGCTGACAAAACTGCCCGTTTCGATCCTGCGAAACCCCGCGCTGCTCAGGTGATCAATCAGCGCAACCTTGTCAGCCACCGAAATCTCACCCGCTTCGTTTTGCAAGCCGTCGCGAGGGCCCACCTCGTAAATCTCAACTGCGTCCGCCACCTAACCCTCCCAAGCCGGATAGAAATCCTTGTCGTAAAGACCGCCACCACTTTCGGGCAGACTGGCCTTGAATGCCGGGCGCTCGGTGATCCGTGCGTACCATTTCGACGTTTCGGGGTGCTGATCCAGTGCCGCGAAATGGCGCGCCATGTAGACCGCCTGCCCAACAGACACGTCAGCCGCAGAAAATCCCGACGTCAGCAAATAATCCCTATTTTCCACAGGCGTGGACAATCGCGCCTCAATCGCATCATAGCATTTTCTGAGCCGCGCGGCCTCAAGCTTCATTACCGTGGGGCTGCGCATGGCATCCTCGTAAAGCACGACATGCTGCTGGGTCAGGGCCGCCGCATGCTGGCTGACGGTTTCGGCAAAGTGCACCCAGACAAGCCAGGCCATGCGATCCAGGCTGCTGGCACTGCGCCCCATGGCCTCGGGGCTGTAGCGTTCGCACAGGTATTCCGTGATCGCCCCCGTTTCAAACATCCGCTCGCCGTCGATTTCCAGTGCAGGCACCCGCCCCGCGGGGCTGAGCGACAGGAACTCAGGGCGGCGCAAGGATTTGTCAAACGGATGCACGACGAGGCGAAAGGGGACGTCCAGTTCGTGCAGCAACCACAGCGTGCGCATCGAGCGGGTCTGCGGGCAGTGATGCAGGGTAATCACGTTTCCGCATCCTCAAGCCGGACAAGTGCCGCCCCGGCGCTGACCTGATCACCCTCACGCACCAACACTTCGGCCACTCTGCCGTCGCGCAAGGCCAACAGGACATGTTCCATCTTCATGGCTTCCAGCATGGCCAATCTGTCGCCCTTTGCAACCTTTGCACCGGGCGCGGTGAACACCGATTTGACAAGGCCCGGCATCGGGGCCTCGATCAGGTTCCCGTCGCCCGTGGCCCCCGCCGTCACATCGAGCAGGTCAATGGCGCGGAACGTAATCCCGTACTGATCAAAAACGGTGATGACATCGCCTGCGATGCTGGTGTTGGGGGCAGGCAGTCCGTCAATGAGCCATTTGCCCTGTCGCCGACGGGCCAGAACAGTGGTTCCGTCCACCTGCCATGCCTGAACATCTGGCCCCAGAATTTCGAATTGCATATCAAGCACATGGTCACCGCAGGCCAGTGGCACAGCGCGGCGCAACGGGTTCCAGAGGGAAAACCCGGTCATGTCATTGCCCGCATTCAGACCGGTGAGAGCCATGGCAGCAGCAACCGCGTGGCGGGGCTGCGTCTGCAGCGTGGCGGTCAGCGCATCCAGATCGCGCCCGATCAGACCGGTGTCCACGTCGCCCCGCACAAATCCTTCATGGCCGGCCAATGCGCCCAGAAAGGCGAGGTTCGTAACAGTGCCTGCGACTTCGGTGTCCGCCAGTGCCTGTGACAGGCGGCTGAGCGCGACATCGCGGGTCGGTCCAAAGGTGATCACCTTGGCAATCATCGGGTCATAAAACGGGCTGATCGCGTCCCCTGCCCGCACGCCACTGTCAGCGCGCGCCTCAACCGGAAAG
>JBCBDZ010000134.1:0-9399 GCA_038529225.1 Pseudomonadota bacterium
TGGCTGTCGAACTGCCCCTCATGGCATTCGGGTCAACGCGCTGAACCCGGTGGCGGGTGAAACGCCGCTGCTCAAGTCTTTCATGGGTGAGGACACCCCGGAAATCCGGGCCAAGTTCCTCTCGACCATCCCGCTGGGGCGCTTTTCCACACCCGAAGATATGGGCGCCGCGGCCTGTTTCCTGTGCTCTGATGCGGCTTCAATGATCACAGGAGTCGCCATGGAAGTGGATGGAGGACGCTGCATATGAAACCCGTAAACCTCGCTGCCAAACTGGCGCAATTTGACGCGCATTGGGACCCACATGTCGTGGCCGACTACAACGACAACGACGTCATGGTTGTCAAATTCCAGGGCGAATTCCCGTTCCACCTGCACGAACAGACGGACGACTTTTTTCTGGTGCTGGAAGGCGAGATGGTCATGGACATCGAAGATGCATCACACGCGGTAAAATCGGGCGAATTGATCATAGTTCCAAAGGGCATGACCCACCGGCCACGCGCAGAATTCGAGTGCAAAGTGCTGTTGATCGAACCCAAAGGTGTGCCGAACACAGGCGATCCAGCGACTGCAACATCCAAGCCGCGCATCTGATCTTCTTCTGACCCAAAATACCACCGCCGGAGGCAAAAAATCAAAATGATCCCAGGTCCGCAGAATGCGATCACGGATATCTCGGGCCTCAAGGTCGGCAACGCACAGGACGATAAACTCAAATCCGGCGTGACCGTGCTGACGGGCGATGCACCGTTTACCGCCTCGGTTTCAGTTCTGGGCGGCGCGCCAGGAACGAGAGAAACCGACTTGCTGGCCCCTGACAAATCAGTGGCTGCGGTGGATGCGCTGGTGTTGTCTGGCGGGTCGGCCTACGGACTGGATGCCTGTTCAGGCGTCGTCGAAGGGCTACGCGCCGCCGGACGCGGCTACCGCGTTGGAGAGGCGATCGTCCCGCTGGTACCCGGCGCAATCGTCTTCGACCTGCTGTCAGGTGGGGACAAGGACTGGGTCACATCCCCCTACCCGGCGCTTGGGCGTGCCGCGTTCGACGCGGCGACCACGTCAACCCCAATCGGTACGGTCGGCGCAGGCACGGGCGCAATGACTGCGATGATGAAAGGCGGGCTTGGCACGGCGTCCCTTGTCCTGGACTCCGGAATAACGATTGCCGCACTGGTTGCTGCGAACCCCATGGGCAGCGTCACTACTCCCGGGGAAAAACACTTCTGGGCCGCGCCTTACGAAATCGGCGGCGAATTTGGCGGGCTTGGACCAGACCCGAACAGCGGCCTCGGCCGAAGCCTGACCAGCCGCAAACTCACAGCCATGCTGGAGCGGGCAAACACCACAATCGCCATCGTTGCCACAGATGCCGCACTGGACAAGGCGCAATGCCAACGCGTTGCCATTGCCGCCCATGACGGTATCGCCCGTGCCTGCGTGCCGGCACACAGTCCGGGCGACGGTGATCTGGTCTTCGGCGTTGCGACCGGGACAACAGCGATGACCGCCCCAACAGATCTTGGCCTTATCGGACATGCCGCTGCCCTTTGCCTGACCCGCGCAATCGCGCGCGGCGTGCATGCGGCAACCCCGGCTGCAAACGATTTGTTGCCAACCTGGAGTTACCTGAATGCCAAAACTTGAACATGACAGTGTGGCGCTGCACTACGAGGCCAGCGGGTCAGGCCCGCCTCTGCTCATGCTCGCCGGGTTCATGTCCGATCATGCCAGCTGGGCGCCACTTGTTCCTCTGCTGGAAGATGCATTCACTTGCATCCGCATCGACAACAGGACGACAGGGCAGACGACTCCGTGGAACGCACCAGTTTCGATCGAGTTGATGTGTACAGACGCGCTCGCCCTGATTGATCACCTCGGGCATGCCCGTTTTCACGTTCTCGGGCACTCTATGGGGGGCATAATAACTCTGCACATGGCCAAGACAGTGCCCAACCGCGTGGCGTCTGCCCACGTCGCCGCCTCGGCCCCGATCCGACTGGCCCGCAATACGGCCTTATTCGAGACGCTGATCACGATCCGCCGCTCAAACGCACCGCCCGACACGTGGCTGCGGGCCCTCTTCCCATGGCTCTTCAACCCGCGGGTTTTTGCGAACCCTGCCGCAATTGAACAAGCGCTGACAGACAGCCTCGCCTATCCCCACAGCCAGTCAGCGGACGCCATGGAACACCAGCTTGACGCCTTGCGAAATTTCGACGGAACCGACCTCGCCTCGCCAACCTGTCCAACACAGGCACTGGTCGGAGCGCTTGACCTGATCATCCCTCCAGACCATGCACTCGCCGTGCTGGGACACCTGCCGCATCATGTGGTCGAAGGGGCCGGGCACTCAATCCATTGGGATGCACCGGATCATGTCGCCGACCACGTGCGCCGGTTTGCCGCCAGACACCCGATCTGAAGAACAAGAGCCTGCCATTCACCCGTACATCGTTTCTTCTGACTGAAAATACCACCGCCGGAGGCAAGACCCAGCAGAGTCTGAGAAGGCTCTGCTGAATAAAACCGTGTCGCGCGTCAGCGCGTCATTGACCGGCAGCAATGTCGACAACGTTTGACTTTGCCAGACCAAGCGCCGTTTGAACCGTCTCGACAATCCCATCGGCATTCAGTCCGGCGTCCGCATACATCTCATCCGGGCCAGCCTGATCAATGAAACGGTCGGGCAGGTACATGGTGCGCACCTTGAGACCTTGATCCAGCAACCCTTCGCTGGCCATAGCCTGCAGAACCATTGCACCAAACCCTCCGACGGCGCCCTGTTCGACAGTGACAAGAACCGAGTGGCGACTTGCCAGATCGCGGATCATCTCCATATCCAGCGGCTTGGCAAAGCGGGCATCGGCTACGCTCACGGACACTCCTTCCGCCTCAAGCAGCGCAGCCGCGCGTTCACATTCATCCAGATGCGTACCCAGAGACAACAGGGCGACGTCTGATCCGTCCTGGATCATGCGACCCTTCCCGATCTCCAAGACCTCACCATGGGCGGGCATCTCGACGCCGCGTCCGTTTCCGCGGGGATAACGAAAAGCAATCGGCCCACTGTCATGCGCAGCAGCAGTGGTCACCATATGCATCAACTCCGCCTCATCCGAAGCGGCCATAACGACCATTCCAGGCAACGCGGCAAGGTATCCGATATCGAACGATCCGGCATGGGTGGCACCGTCCGCACCAACAAGCCCCGCGCGATCAATCGCAAAGCGCACCGGCAGGCCTTGCAGTGCCACATCGTGCACCACCTGATCGTAACCGCGCTGCAGAAAGGTCGAGTAAATCGCACAAAACGGCTTCAATCCGGAAGCGGCCATCCCGGCAGCAAATGTCACACCATGCTGTTCTGCAATCCCGACGTCGAAAACACGGGCCGGAAACAGGTCGGCCATCTTGTCCACACCAGTGCCGGACGGCATGGCAGCAGTGATGGCAACAATCGCAGGATCGCGGGACGCAAGATCTGCAAGCGTGGTCCCGAACACGGATGTATATGAGGGGGCGTTGCTCTTGCCCTTGGTCTGTGTCCCGGTTTCAACATCAAAGCGGGACACACCATGATACTTGTCCGCAGATCCTTCAGCTGGTGCGTACCCTTTGCCCTTAACCGTGCAGGCATGGATCAACACCGGGCCCGTCGCCCGTGCACGCGCTGCGCGCAGGACGGACAAGACCTGACCCACATCATGCCCGTCGATAGGGCCGATATAGTCAAAGCCCAACTCTTCAAAGAAGGTCCCCTTGCTCTCAACACCGGTGACCATTTCACGGGCCCGGCGCGCGCCGTCGCGCATGGGTTTGGGCAGGGCCTGCTCCATCCCTTCGGCGATGGCTTGCAAAGGGGCCAGCGGCGAGTTGCGGCTGAGATTGGACAAATACGTGCTCATCGCGCCAGTGGGCGGTGCAATCGACATCTCGTTGTCGTTCAGGATCACAAACAGGCGGCGGCCCTCGTGCCCGGCATTGTTGAGCGCTTCATAGGCCATGCCAGCACTGATCGAACCATCCCCGATCACTGCCACTGCATCACCAGTGGGCTGCCCCATATCGCGCGCCACGGTAAAGCCAAGAGCCGCCGAGATCGAGGTCGAGGAGTGCGCGGCGCCAAAGGGGTCGTATTCGCTCTCGGACCGCTTGGTGAAGCCGCTAAGACCGTCTTTCTGGCGTAGGGTCCCCATGCGGTCCCGCCGGCCTGTCAGGATCTTGTGCGGGTAACACTGGTGGCCCACATCCCAGATCACCTTGTCGCGCGGTGTGTCGAAAACGGCGTGAATGCCGACCGTCAACTCAACCACACCAAGGGAAGAACCGAGATGTCCGCCGGTCTTGCTGACCGCGTCAATCACGTCCATGCGCAACTCATTCGCCAACGTCGCCAGCTCGGTGTCGGAGAGCGTCTTGAGATCAGCGGGGCCCGCCACTCGGTCCAGGGTTGGGGTCTTTGTCATTGCGCACGTCCTTTTCTATTCTCACCACCCCGCCCCGCCTTGCCCGCGGAATCCTAAGGGCAGAAAGGCGCTGTGCCTGCAAAAACAGGCACAGCGCCAGGTTCCTGTAGCCAACAGGAAGGGAACCGGAGCCTATCGGCTCCGCGCCCGGATCAAGGAAGCCAATGATCCGAACCTGGCATCGCAGGTCAAGCCTGCAATTGTGGTGCCGCAGGGCGGGGTAAACCCCGCCTTACAGCCTTATTCGTAGACCGGCGCTTCGCTGGTAACGAGTTCTGGCCAGTCATCCGTGACGTTCAGACCCTGCATGGGGCGCTGGTACCCTTTGTGACAGGTCCGGCACGCGGCCTTGGGAGCGTCCGCATAGATGGGTCCAAGCCGTTCAGGTGGGTATACGCCTTCCAGCGGGATCAGGTATTCCTGGTTCATCTCGATCACCATCTGGCGACCCAATTGCGCGATGCCCCACTGTGGCGTGTATTGCCCCGCGTCGTAAAATGCGCGGCTGTTATGGCAAAATACGCAGTTCACTCCCAAGGAATTCGAGAAGTAATTCATGAGGGAGAACGTCATCTCGGTTTTCTGGATGGTTGCGATATCCTCGTCGATGCCTGGAACACCGGCGACACGGCTGTCAAGGTCGTGCACGTTCACGAGGCTGTCGTAGTCCGTCAGATAGATTTCCAGTGCATTGGACGGCAATGACGTCGAACTGGCCATAGATGTGGCGCGGTTTTGCACAGCAGCCCAGCCGCTGACGTTCTCATTGACCGGTGTGACGTTGAACCAGATATCGGACGGCACATTCTGACCCCGGTGGCAGGTGTAGCAATTGACCCCCACATCATCGACCGCATTGACGTGCCCATCCCAGTACTCGTTGATGTTCTGGGTCATCTGGATCATGCGGCGGCTGACAACCTTGGTGTAAAGATCATCTGCGCCATAGGTCTCAAGATCGCCGTCACCGTGGCAATAGGCACAACCCTCTTCCGGACTGACCCACTGGGTCATCGCCAGCATCACCCGGTTAAAGTTGTCATCCGTCAACTCACCCAGAACCTGAACATTCTCATAGATGTCCTTGGCCAGTTCTTCGCCGCCCTCGGGGATGTAAGGCTCTTCGGTGTAATACGCCTCGATCGTGGGATCAGGTGCGGCACGGGACACGTTGTATTCCGGCACCGACATACCCGTACCGCGCGGACCGGTCTGCATTGACTCAGTCTGGTAGGGGTTGCCCCACGTCACGACCAGCGCGGCAAAGAAGATCGCCGACCCGACCACGCCCACCGCAATGGCCGGGCCAAAGATGTTGGTCGGATTGTCTGCGTTCCATTTGTCAAACCACTTGGGAAACATATCAGTTCTCCTTCCCAATGAAGGCTTCGTACGAGCCGTAGTCCTCGTAGCCATAAGCCCCGTCATACATCGGCGCGAAATTGTGCTCTTGCGCCCAGATGAACCAGTTGTCGACAACCGTCCCGGTCAGCAGGATGCCGATGCCACCTGTGATCGGGGTCAGCACCGCGAACCACCAGGCCCATCGGTGAATGCCCTCCATCGTAGCGTTGAAACCCATGGTCCAGCGCCAGAACAGGGCGGCCCGTTCGGTTGCCGTGCCACGATCGTAAATCTGCTCCAGCTCGCGGTCGCCACCATAGCGCGTGACCGCCAGAATGGTGCCGCCATGCATGCAGAACAGCAGGACAGAGCCATAAAGGAACACGATGCTCAGACAATGGAACGGGTTGTAGTAAAGGTTGCCGTAACGGATTGAGAACGCCGTGGTCCAGTCAAGGTGCGGGAAGATGCCGTAAGGCACAGCCTCACTCCACGATCCCATCAGGACGGGGCGGAACAATCCCAACACAAGGAACAGCCAGACCGCGCTCGCAAAAGCCCAGAAGACGTGCTTGCCCATCTTGTGCTCGGCCGCCAACAAATACGAGCGCAGCAGCCACGTCATCACCGATACCAGCAGGAAAAAGGAGGCGATGATGTACCATCCGCCCTCATCCAGCGGCGGCATGGACAGACCGTATTCAGGGCTCGGCGGCTCAAGGGCCAGCCAGAACAGTTGCCGGATGAATTCCGGAATGGAGTAGCCCACCTGGCTCAGCATGCTGATACCAACCATCACGAACCAGATCAGGCCGGTGGCCAGCGACACCATACCGGTCCAGCCCAGATACAGTGGTCCAATCTGCGCGTTGCCAAAGAAGCCGACGAGGGTCGAGAACCACGGGGTACCGACACGTTCGGCAAGCATCTCGCCACTGTCGTCCATACCCCATTCGGGTTTGCCCTGAACCTGCACTTGGGTGAAGATGTTTTGATATTCGATTTTCATCTGATCAGCCCCCGAAACTGTATTGATAGACAGGCAGCGGGTCCGCGCCCCAGATCGGCATGTTCAGCCACCAGTTCCACCACTCCGGCCATCCGGCCGTCCAAACGGGGCCGGAAATGATGATGCAGACGGCCGAAAAGAAACCGGCATTGATCGCAAGCAACCACCCCAGACGGTGAATGCCCAACGTCCCGATGGAATACCCGATGAAATCACGAAAGAACGTGTCTTCGTGATCCGGCGTCTTGGCCTCTTCTCCCGCTTCGGGGTTGGCCGCAGACAGGATCAGCGCCCCGTGCAGGGCAAGCGCCAGCGTGGTGGTAAAGAACAGCGTCACGGCCAGCATGTGGGCCGGATTATAGTGAAAGTGCAGATAGGCATAGCCCGTGTTGCTCACCCAGTCGAGGTGACTGAAGATGCCGTAGGGAAATCCGTGACCCCATGCGCCCATCAGAAGAGGGCGGAAAATGACCAGCGTCACATAGGCAAAGACGGCTGTGAAAAACCCGATGGGCACATGGTAGCCCATCCCAAGTTTGCGACAGATTTCGATCTCGCGAAGGCCCCAGGACAGGAACGCGCCCGTCGCACAGAACGTGATGATCTGCCACAGACCCCCTTCAAGCAGCGGTGCCATGCCCAGACCATAGCTGAGGTCCGGGGGTGCAATGTTGATCAGCCAGGGATTGAAGGTGCCTTGCTGCGAAGCGCCCCAAAATATCAGAACAGTGCCTAATAGGGCGAAAAACGCCGTCGTGACACCGAAGAAGCCCACGTAAAACGGGCCCACCCAAAAGTCGAACAGATCGCCGCCGATCAGCGTCCCGCCTCGGACGCGATACTTTCTTTCGAAGGATAGCAATGCCATCTCTTATCTCCGCAGTTGGCGGCGTGGCCCACCATAGGGCCTCAAGCCGTCGTTTATTGGTTCTTGTTTGTTGCGGGCAGGCCTGGGCGCACTGTTCGCCCCGCCCGCAACTTTGCTTTTGTCCGCTTCAGCAGGTGCTTACTGGGCGCTTTGCGCGGCCAGCTCGAACCAGTTGAAGTGGTCCGTGCTCAGCAGGACGAGGTGAATCATCGCTGCAAGCAGGAACAGGAAAACGCCTTGTGCGACAAACACACGACGGGGATCAAAGATGAGCCAGATCTTGTAGAACTTTGCCATTTGCTAATCCCTCCTCAGAACCACGGACGCCAGATGAACACTGCCAAATGAGCAACGACGGCCACGGCTGAAAACAGCCAGAGCCCGCTCATGTAGACAGCGTGCAATTCTTGCGCCTGCTCGTCTGTGAGACCTGTGAAAGACAGGTTTTCAGCCATAAGTATTCCTCCGGAATAAATTGCTGATGCCGCGCACCCCGCGGCCGGGTCCATTGGGGTTGCCCCCTCCGGGCTCTGTCCATCCGTTGCCAGATGTACAGTCTCTCATCCCTGCAGGCGCACACATGCCGGGAAATTCGAAATATGAAACGCCCGCGTTCACGCGTTGAAGATCATCGGCGTGATGATCCTGGCTTGGGTCCACGCACGGGCCATCGGGCCCTTGTCGGTGAACGAACGCGACTTGATCGCGGCCAGTGCCCATGTGAGGCAGGCCAGCGGCAGCGTCGCCACAAAGATGATCGCGAAATAAACCATGAATTCGGTTTTTTCACCGCTGCGCTTCTTTGGCGCTTCGGTCGCGATGTTCGATGTCATGTCAGTCATTCTTGTTCCTCCTCGGAAGCAGTCTCTGACGACCCGGCCAAAGCAGGGTCCAATGCGCGCACAGTCTCGATCACGACCCGGTCTGCACCACTTGCGAGGGCTGCTTGCTCAGCCGCATCGCGTAGGGTTTTTGCCGCAGATATCCGGGTCAGGATGGGGTGTTGCTCGACAATCTGGTCAAGCATGGCCTGCGCGTCTGAATCCCATGGGAAATCACGGCGCAGGGTCGTTGGGGTGGCTTCGGCAGCATCCATTTCGGAGGCCAAAGGCAGGATGTGGAACAGGGCATCAAAGAGGCCGTTGCACACTTCCTGAATAAGGTAGGTCGCGCCGGCATAGCCCATCATGGGCGTGCCGGTGTGGCGGCGGATCGCAGCGCCCGGGAAAGAAGCCGGGATAAAGGCAGGGGATGGTCCGTGCCCGCCTTTCAGTTCCGCAAGATACATCTTTTCATTGATGGACCCGAACACAACCAGGGGACGCTTCTGGCCCATCCAGGCGCGCACTTCTTCGTTATTGGTCTTTTTGCCCGCCACGCGCGCCACAGCAAAGGCGCACGGCAGCCCCATGTCATCCTCAAGGAACTGACGGATGCCCCGGGTGTAGGTCTCGTTCGCGACAATTGCGAAGGACGCGGTGGCAAAGAAATCCTGCGTGACAGACCGCCAGAGGTCCCACACAGGTTTGAGCGTCGAGTGTTTCTCGCGCTCGATAAAAGGTTCGGGGTCGAGATCCACCAAGGTCCCCAGTGCGCGCAGGAACTTGGTGGTACTCTCGACCCCTATCGGGGCTTGTAGATACGGCTTGGCAAGAAGCTCGCACAACCCGCGCCCGAACTCGCGAGTTCGGGCGCGGGTTGTGCGAGCT
>JBCBDZ010000135.1:0-9393 GCA_038529225.1 Pseudomonadota bacterium
TGCTCAAGGCGCTGGCAGGCAAGGGCATGACGATGCTGATCGTAACCCACGAGCTTGGCTTTGCCTCCCAAGTTGCGGACCGGGTTATCTTTATGGAAGCCGGGCGCATTGTCGAAGAGGGCCCCCCAAGTCAGGTGCTGCGCGCACCCCGGACCGACCGGTTGAAGGGGTTCCTTGCGAAACTGTCGGCCACTCAGATGCCCGCGGTCGCGCCTGTAAAGGAGGTCTTAGATGATAAAGTTTGAACCCTGCGATACTGTCATAGGCGCCGTTGTCACGGGCTGTCACCTGGCCCGCGTTCCGGACGCGGACACCATTGCCGCCATCGAAAGCGCGCTGGAAAAATACGGCGTGCTGATCTTTCGCGATCAGCAGATTTCGCCCGCAGAGCAGATCGCCTTTTCGCGGGCCTTTGCCGCGCTTGAGCAAACCTCGCGCGTTTCGGCCCGGCTCGAGGGGCATCCCGAGATTTTCGTCGTGGGGAACGTGGACGGGAAAGTCGTCAGTTTCGCACCGGCGGATGGCTCGGACGAGTTGGAGTGGCACGCCGACCACATGCATCTTGACGTCCCGGCGCGGGCCTCGATGCTTTATTGTCTGCAAACGCCCCCCGTCGGGGGTGAGACGCTGTTTGCGTGCATGTATTCCGCCTATGACGCGCTGAGCGCGGATGCGAAGGCTGAAGCCGATGGGCTGATCGCGCAGCACTCTGTGTCGGGCCTGCAGACCTTTCTCAGGCAAAAAGGGGCCCAAGGTGCGGCAGAGGGGAAATACAGTTCGCCCGAGAGCTTGGTGGTCAAATGGCCGCTGGTGCGGCACCACCCCCTGACGGGGCGCAAATCGCTCTATTTCGGATCAAAGGTCACCATTGGCATCGAAGGCTGGCCCGATGCCAAAGCCCGCCCCTATATCGAGACCCTCGAGGCGCAGGCCACGGTCGATGGCTTTCGGTACGCCCATGCATGGCGCCCCGGAGATGCGGTGCTTTGGGACAACCGCCGGGTTCTGCATGCCGGAACCCCGTTTGACATGAACGCTTATGCGCGACGCATGCACCGCACAACATGGCGTGAGGAGCATCCGATCGCATGAGCGACGTCACCGCGCCAAGACATGGTTTGGGGGTCAGGGACATCTTGCCCAGCTGGATCACGCGCGCCGGTCTGCGGTTTCTACTGATCACCGATGTTATGGTCATCGGGGTCTTTGCGCACAGCTTTCTGGCGCCGGTCGGTATCGCCTACTCCCTCGGGGGCGTGCTCTATGCCGTGGCGCAGGGGCTGCTCATCGGGTGCTTGACCCTGACAGCGGCCGAGCCGCAGGCCTCAGCGGTCCGAAACGCCACGATCCTGCGCGAAGGGCTGGTCATCACGCTTGTCTTTGGCTGCGCGCTGACCCTGATCTGTCAGGGCGGCACACAGTTTCTGCGCCTCATGGGGCAAGAGGGCGCAATCGCCGACGTTGCGGGGCCGTTCCTGATGCTGCTGGGGCTGGGGCTGCCGCTGCACTACGGGTTCTTGACCATCGGCTACATGCTCGAAGCGAAAGGGCAGCGGCACGTCGTTGCCTCTTGGGTCGGCGCGGCCTTTCTGCTGAACCTGTGCACCGGGCTTGGTCTGGCACTGCTGCTGGACGGGTCGGCGCAGGCCATCGCGTGGAGCGTTGCGATCTCGACCATCGCCATAAGGCTGCTGGCGCTCTTTGGCCTTTGGGCCACGTTTCGGGCGCGGGTGTCGCTGGTGTCGTGGCGGGCCCTTCCGAACTGGAGCATGAGCACAGGGCAGGACATGCGCCGCATCGGGCTGGCGGCCGGGGCGGGGCTTGCCATCGAGTCGGCGGCTTTCGCGATGCTGAGTTTATTCGCAGGCTGGCTCGGGGCGCAGGCGCTGGCGGCCTATACTATGCTGGTCAGTCTGGTGACGGTGATCTTTTCGCTCGCGCTGGCGATTGCGGTGCTGACGGCCACACGGATTGCAGCCGAACGCAGCGCTGCGCGCAGGCGATTTGTCGAGGGCATGGGCATGGCGCTTGGCCTGATGGCGGCACTTGGTGTGCTGGCTTTCGCATTTCGCGAAACCCTGGTGGCACAAACGCTGGTCGATCAAACAGCGGCGGCCATTGCCTTGCCGCTGGTGGGACTGGTTGGATTTCTGATGCTGGGCGATGGGGGCCAGACCATCGCCAGCAACGCGTTGCGGGCAGTGGGCGACGCATGGCCTGCCACCCTGATCCATCTGTCGGCCTATCTGTGCCTGATGGTGGGGGGCGGCTGGCTTCTGGCCATTCCATTGGCAAGAGGCGTGCAGGGGCTGATCGAAGCAACCGCACTCGCCTCATTTAGCGTGCTCTTCCTGCTCAGCTGGCGGTTCTGGCGGCTGACGCAGTCTATAGACGATGTGTCAACACAGGAGATACAGACATGACGATCAAGACAACCCCCCTCCACCCGGACTTTGGCGTGGAACTGTCCGGCGTCGATCTGGCGACACTTGACGACGCCGGGTTCGACGACATCCTGACCGCCTATCACGACCACGGCGCGTTGTTGTTCCGCGATCAGTTCTACACGCCCGACGTGCAGGTCGCTCTGGGGCACCGATTTGGGGTCGTCGGGATTCCACCGCGCAAACAGTTCAATCTGCCGGATCACCCCGAAGTCTCGGTGCTGGGCAATCTGATGAACGAGGACGGAACGCCCGCCGCCTTCTTCAACGAAATGGGGGAAGAGTGGCACTCCGACAGTGCAGGGTACGAAAATCTGGACGGCGCGACGTTCCTCTATTGCCTCGAGAGCCCGCCTGAAGGGGGCGAGACCTTGCTCTGTTCAATGCTTGCTGCATGGGATGCGCTCAGCGAAGACAAGCAGGCGGACATGGAGGGGCGAAAGCTGCTCCACAGCTGGAACTTTCACAATGACAAGGTGCTGAAAGTCTCAAAGGCAAAACCTCTGTCGCCAGAAGACCGCGCCAAGATACCCGATCATTGGACAGATCTCGTTCAGATCCATCCCGCCACCGGTCGGAAGCTGTACTACATCAGCCACAACTTGGTGAAGCAGGTCGACGACATGACCGAGGCGGACAGTCTTGACTACATCATGCCTCTGGTCGAACACGCCACCCAGCCGGAGCGGGTGTACACCCACCGCTGGCGACCGGGCGATTTGCTCGTTTGGGACAACCGGGCGACGATGCATACCGCGACAGATGTGAAGGCCTATCGCCATGAAAGACGTCATATGCATCGCTCCTATGCCTATACCGGCCCGCGCGCGATGCAGGGCGGGAAACTGGCGGAAACCTGAGACAGTGCTGAGTGGCTTTGGCCATTCCAGTTGTGCACCGATCGTTTTGTTGCACATCGATCGTAAGGCCGGGGAGGGGCAGGCAAAGGATAGCCCTCTCTGCGCTGTGTTGCTGCAGCCAGACAAAAAAATTTTGACCAATGCACAACCAAACTTGCGTGCATCATCAGTACTTTTGACGTCGCAAAAGTCGCAATTGTCGCATGTCGCAAATACGTGCGATGCTGTTGACCGGCATTGTAAGGGCAAAGCGATTTTCGCGCTTTGTTAAGTCCCGCATGAAATCCCGCATGCCGACCTCAAGCCGACTCTGATAAGAGCTTCTTTACATTCTGATTTTAAAGCCAAAAACTGCTCTTCACAGTTTTAACTAGACTCCCTGTCTGTCCGCCATTTCCTCTATATGCGCGACCGCTTGCGGCGACTTGAGCGCTTGGCGTCGGGCACTCGGCTGTGCGCGCCTGTCGGGTCCGGGCCCGACGGCGGCAGGGTGCCTGCAACAAATACGCCACACGCCGCTTTTCAAAGAACCGCATGGCAGCAGCCCGCCGCGGAATTGTGTTTTCCGCGCTCGCGCGTGCATACTCGCGCACAGTGTCGACCTTGATCCCGGTCCGCACGCTTCACTGGACGACATTTGAAAGGAACCCCCATGCCCAACCACGACCCATCCAGGCCTTGGGAGGATATCGACTCGGGCGTTGTGCTGCACGCTGTCCCACCTCAAGACCTCGGGACGGCCGAGATCACGCCGAAGGGTCGCTTTGATGCAGGCAGCTACGCCAGTTTCGATCTGGTTTATACCGCGGGTCCCTACGGGATCGATGATTCCGGCAGTTTGCGCGTCTGCTTTCGATTTGCCTCGGATCAATCCAACCCACAGTTCGACGATCCGGCAGGCGCGAATTACTGCATGGTCGACGCATCCAACGGTGCGGTTTTGCAACTACGTTGGGACCCCAAGGGCAATGTGCGGCCCTGGGACAAGACATTGTGGATCAAGGTGGTCAAAGGATACCTTGCCGAGGGGGACACGATCACGATCAGGTTCGGTGTCACCGACAAGGGCGGACCGGGCATGCGCCTGCAGACGTTTTGCGAAGACACCTTTGAATTCCGCGTGCTGAGCGATCCCATCGCGACGTTCAACTTCCAACCCCTGCCAGAGCAGCCGATGATCGAAATCGGCCCTGGTGTACCCGAGCGGTTTCTGACCGTATTGCCCACCAGACGCAGACCGGGCGAGGTTTTCTCCCTCAAGGTGAAGGGCGAGGACCGTTGGGGAAATCCGTCTGATCGGTGTGACGCGGTTCTGAAGGTCGTCGCGCAGGGCGATATTTCGGGCCTTCCGGACACCATCACATTGCGCCCCGGGCCTCGTGCCTTCGTGTTTGACGGGCTGAGCGTGGCCAAGGCAGGTCGCGTGTCGATTTTGTTGCAAGACGAAAGCGGCGCCACGGTTGCGCGCTCAAATCCCCTTGTCATCGACGACTCGGATCTGGTGCACTTCTGGGGCGACCTGCATGGCCAGTCCGAAGAAACCATCGGCACCGGAAGCGCGCAGCAGTACTTTTCCTTCGCCCGCGACCTCGCCTTTGTCGACGCCTGCGGGCACCAGGGCAATGATTTTCAGATCACCGACGCGTTCTGGGATGAGTTGAATCGCATCACGGCGACATTTGATGCCCCCGGCACGTTCGTGGCACTGCCCGGTTATGAATGGTCTGGCAACACGGCGTTGGGCGGAGATCGAAACGTATACTTTCCAAACGAAAACCGTACGATACGCCGCTCTTCTCATGCTTTGATTGAAGGGGGTGACACGGCAGGAACTGATGCACTGACCGCGGGCAAACTCTTTGAAAACCTCGCGACCGCCGGGGAATGGGATGTGGTGATGTATGCCCATTGCGGCGGGCGCTATGCCGACATCGAAGTCGCCCATGATGGGCGTTTCGAGCGGTCGGTCGAGGTGCATTCGTCCTGGGGCACGTTCGAGTGGTTGCTGCATGATGCGTTCCGGCTGGGATACCGGGTTGGGGTCGTGGCGAATTCAGACGGACACAAGGGGCGCCCGGGGGCAAGCTATCCCGGGGCGGGCAAATTCGGTGCGATTGGCGGTCTGACCTGTTTCGAGATTGAAACGCTGACGCGCGAAACTCTGCTGGAGTGCATGAGGGCGCGGCGACACTATGGCACGACCGGCGGCGCAAACGGGCGGATGATCATTGATCTGACGGCCAAATTTGATGCCGCGGCCACTGTGTATCACGATGATCCGAACCTTTTTGCACAGGCCAGAGGTACACAGGCGACATCCGCGAAAATGGGCGAGATCGTTCACTTGCCGACCGGTGAGATGCGGTTGTCGGGATCGGTTGACACCACCTCTCCAATCGAGCGGATCGAAGTGTTCAACGGCACGCGTTTGATCCAGACAGTGCGGCCCTTTTCCCCGTCAGAGCTTGGCAGCCGCATCCGTGTTCTTTGGGAGGGTGCGGAATACCGGGGGCGTTTTCGTCAGGTTATCTGGGATGGAACCGCCCAGATCAGCGGCAATCAGGTGCGTGCAGCGCACCCTGTGAATTTCCTGAACCGCGACAAGACCCTGACACGCGACGGCAACACACTTTCATGGGAGGCGCTGACAACGGGCAACTTTGGCGGCGTTGATATCCAGCTTGCGGATGCGCGCACAGGTCGGTTGACCGTCGTGACACCGCTGGTCACGTGCGATGTTCCCATCAGCGACATCGAAGCGGACGATCTGCTGTTTGATGACTCTGGGCGACTGCCCCGGTTTGTCCGTGTGTTTCGGCTGCCCGACACTCTGTCTTGCACATCGCACCGCTTTGACGTGGACGTGCCCCTGACGGCGCAAGGTGACAACCCGATCTACATACGCCTGACGCAAGAAGACGGAACCCGGGCCTGGACCAGTCCGATCTACGTTTACCGCTGATCCGTCAGGCGGGGGCGCCGGAGGCTGTGACCTCGACCGAGGTGGGGTTTGCGCGCAGACACAGGCGCAAGAGCGGCGGAACGGTCAGCAGGGTAAGGAACGCCGACATCGACAACCCGCCAACCACGACCGCGCCAAGCCCACGGTAAAGTTTGGAACCCTCACCGGGAAACACGATCAGAGGCAACATGCCCATCACGGACGTCAACGTGGACATGAAGATGGGGCGAATGCGGTTGCGGGTGGCTTCCTCGATTGCTTCCACGGGGGCCATGCCGTCTGCGCGCAGGTGAAACAGCGCCTGGTGAACGATCAGAATGGCATTGTTCACCACGATGCCGACGAGGATCACGAAACCCAGAAGCGTCAGCATGTCCATGGGCTGCGTCTGATAGAGATTAAGCAGCGCAAGCCCGCCCACACCGCCCGCCGCCGCGACCGGCACCGCAATCAGGATGACCAGGGGCAGCACAAAGCTTTCGAACAGGATCGCCATCACCAGAAAAACGATGATCAAGGCCACGACAAGGTTGATCTGAATTGCATTCCACGTCTGGCTGAGTTGATCGGCCGTGCCGGTTACGGACAAGCGGATATCGCTGGGCAAACCTTGCGCCTCAAGGGGTTGAACCACTTGGGTTTCCAGCAATTCCACAGCCGCCTCAAGGGGCAGTGCGTCAGAAGGGCGTACTTCGAGGGTCACAGTCCGCAGTCGATCGCGGTGCCGGATTTCCGTCGGTCCCGCGGTCAGAATGACATCCGACAGGGCAGAGACCGGAACGATCTGACCATTTGGTGTCACCACCGGATAATTGCCCACATCCTGCGTGCGCAACGCCTGCTGCACCGAGCGATCACCGCGCAGCACCAGATTGATCCGCTCGGCGCCCACGGTGACCTCGGCCACGCGCAGCCCGTCGTTGAAGGCATCGACCGTGGCAGCCAGTTCCGAACTGTCGAGCCCTGCATCGGCCAGGCGTTGCCTGTCCGGGATCAGGCGCACTTCAGGCGCGCCAAGTTCCAGACCCGGAATGGGGCGGAACTGGTGTCCCTCCGAGCGTGGCAAAAGCCCCGCAACCATCCCCGCCGCCTGACCCGCCACCGCGAGGATGTCGTCCAGATCCTGACCCGACACGTTGAGTTCGATGGTGCGCCCGCCGCCGACCCCACGCCCGAACAGCGATGGCTGGGTCATGAACCCGAACGTGCCCGGCTCTGCAAAAATGGGCCGTGACAGGACAGGGATCAGTTCGCTGGCGCGCGCCCCGTCCACCGCACTGGCACCGACAAAGGAATTGCCGGGCGTGGCGACGAAAAAGAAGTTGTCGATCGTCGGCGTGCCGTCTTCGCTTTGCGGGTCGGGCCCCGCCTCCCACAGCGGCTCGGCCACCCGTTCGATACGTTCGGCAATGGTCTGCGTGGTATCAAGGTTGTAGCCCGGGGGCGGAATGATCAGGCCAAAGACCAGATTGCGGTTGCCCTCGGGAAGGTATTCCAGCCGGGGCAGGAAGGTGATGCTGGCAAATGCCGCACCACCTGCGATCGCACCGACCATCATCAGGCCCAGTATCCGGGATCGCACCGTCCAGCGCACGTAGAACATGACGAGTGCCCGGAACCCCCGTGCGACATGGTCAATCCCCCAAAGCGGTGTCGGCGTCTGATCCTTCTCGCTCAGCAGGCGCGAGGCCAGCGCCGGGATCACTGTGACGGCGACCACCAGCGACAACAGCACCGACACGGAAATCGCCACGGCGATGTCACGGAACAGCTGCCCCGCCTCAAGCTGCATGATCAGGATCGGCACAAAGACCAGCACGGTGGTCAATGCCGACACAAGGATCGCACCCCAGACCTGTCGCGCCCCCTCATAGGCTGCATCGCGCCGCGATTTGCCCTGTTCACGCAGGCGAAAGATGTTTTCCAGAACGACAATGGCGGCATCCACGATCATCCCCACCGCAAAGGCGATGCCAGCCAGAGAGATCACGTTGAGCGTGCGCCCCGTCAGCGCCATCACCACGAATGTTGCCACGATGGACACCGGGATCGACAGGGACACCACCAGCGTGGCGCGCGGACTGCGCAGGAACAGCATCAGGATCAGGGCTGCCAGCGCACCGCCAATCCATATGTTCTGCGTGACAAGATCAATCGCCCCATTGATGTAGATGGTTTCGTCATAGACCTGCCGCATCTCAAGGCCCGCATCTGCGACCGGCCCTTCTGACAGATCGGCAAGCACCGTGCGGATATCCTCCATCACCGCAATCACGTTTGCCCCGGATTCGCGCACGATGTTGAAGGCCAGCCCCGGCTCCCCGCGGAAGCGCAGGCGGGATGTCGGATCGGTATAGGAAAAGGCCACGTCGGCCACATCTGCCACCCGCACCTGACCAACCCCGCCCGACGCCGCGCCCGATCGCAAAACGACGTCGCGAATGGCGTCTTCGGTGTTCAGGTTGCCTTCGGTGCGCACCACGTAGCGGCGCTTGCCTTCGTCCAGATCCCCGGCAGAGATCGAGATATTCTCGGCCCGCAAAATGCGCACGACCTCTGGAACCGTGAGGTTGTAACGCGACAGGCGCAGCGGATCGACAACGATCTGCAATTCGCGCGTAACCCCGCCAAAGAGGTTGACGGCCGACACGCCCTCGACCCGCTCGACCCGGTCCTGCACCGTATCCTCGATAAAGTCGCGATAGGTGGCGATGTCGGTTGTGTTGCCTTCGGCGGCTGTCAGGATCACCCAGGCAATCGGGCTGTCATCCGCGCCAGAGGTGTTCAGGGTGGGCTCGTCCGCTTCGTCCGGATACCCGCTCACCCGGTCGAGGCGGTTGGATACCAGCAGCAGGCTGTCGCCCATGTCGGTGCCTACGGCAAATTCCAGGGTGACCTCCGCCTCGCCAGTCCGGGAGCGGGATGTCATGATTTCGAGACCTTCAAGGCCGCGCAACGCCTCTTCCTGAAGGTTGACGATTTCGCGCTCGACCTCGGACGGGGCGGCACCGGGCCATGCGGTTTCGACCACCACGATGGGCTTGCGCACATCCGGAGCAAGCTGGATCGGGATGCGGGTCAGGGCAATGGCCCCGAACAGCACCGCGATCATCACGGCGGCGATGAC
>JBCBDZ010000136.1:0-9282 GCA_038529225.1 Pseudomonadota bacterium
CCAAACGCCTCAGCCAGTTTCACAAAATCGGGCAGGCTTTCCGACCAGGAATGGGTATGGTGCGCCAGTGGCAAGAGTTGCTGCATGGCGAACGTTATTCCCATTCCTGGTCGGAAAGCCTGCCCGATTTTGTGAAACTGGCTGAGGCGTTTGGCGCCAAAGGTATCCTCTGTTCGGACCCCGAAGATCTGGATGACGCGATCATGGAGATGATCAATCATGACGGTCCGGTGCTGTTCGACTGTCTGGTGGAAAAGCACGAGAACTGCTTCCCCATGATCCCGTCGGGCAAGGCCCATAACGAGATGTTGCTGGGCGAGGCGGAGACGCAGGGTGTGATTGATGCCAAGGGGAGTGTGTTGGTGTGACTCGTAAAGTATCCCTGCGCCGCTGGCCGACTGTCGCCCTTATGCTTTTAGGTTTAGCGGCATGCGATGAACCCGCCGCGACAACACCCGCTCAGCCCGTGTCAGTGCTCAATCTGTCGAGCCTTTCCGTAATGCCGCCCTCGTTGGTCAAAGTTCGCTCCACAACCAGTCTATCGCAAGATGTACAAGACGCGTTTGCCCAGTTCTCAACTGGCTCGGGATATGGCGCCTTTTACGTAAGCCCAGACGGCAGCGGATGGGGCTGGTTCACGGATTTCTTTGACGCAGGAGAGGCGGATGCGGCTGCGAGTATTCGATGCGATGCCGAGACTGGAACATCCTGCCTTCTGCACGCAACGCTCACGCCAACGAATTCGCATAACAACGCCGCAGTACCCTCCAAATTTGCAAGCTTCTTAAGCGACATGCGTCGGGGAACGAGTCCTGGCGAGTATGCTAGCCTCGCAACCGCTGGTCTCGGTAACCTTGGCGCGAGTTGGGGATTTGAGACCGCGCAAACGGCTGCAAGCGAAGCTTTGGAGCAGTGCCGAATACAAGCCACAAAAACGATGGACTCGTTATCTTTTTCCGTCAGACAAGCGTTTCGGCGAAACCAATTGGACACATGCAAGGTGACCGCATTGTTCCGCTCTTAATCCTCCGTAGAAAGACGAACTGATGTCAGCTCTAAAACTCAAAAAAGGCTCCACCAGCCATTCCGCCTACAACCTGCGCCCCACTTTCTCGGATGTGGTCGAAAAACACACCCTCGCTGTTCTCGTCGAGAATGAACCGGGCGTTCTGGCCCGCGTGATCGGTCTGTTTTCGGGCCGTGGGTACAACATCGAAAGCCTGACGGTTGCTGAAGTGGATCATCAGGGGCATCTGTCCCGCATCACCATTGTGACCACCGGCACGCCGCAGGTGATCGAACAGATCAAGGCGCAGCTGGGACGCATCGTGTCTGTGCATGAAGTGCATGACCTGACCGTCGAGGGCCCGAGCGTCGAGCGTGAACTGGCCATGTTCAAAGTGACCGGCAAAGGCGACAAACGTGTCGAAGCTCTGCGACTGGCCGACATTTTCCGCGCCAATGTGGTCGACAGCACGCTGGAGACTTTTGTGTTCGAGATCACTGGCGCGCCAGAAAAGATCGACGCCTTTGCCGACCTTATGCGTCCCCTTGGCCTCACCCAAGTGGCACGCACGGGCGTCGCCGCCCTGCCGCGCGGGGATTAACGGAACGCCACTTCGGGCTGCAATAGCCGTTGATGGAACGGCAGCAGATCCTCAAGCTGGCAGTAGCCTGACATCTTGCAGGCCGCTTTGGCCTTGCCGATGCCCGTGCCGAGATGTTCATAGACCATCCGGACCACGCGGTCGGATTCAGGGGATTCGCGCACGGTCCTCGTGACGTAGCCGACCCAATAGTTGTTCTCGAAGGACGTCACCCGGCTGAGAAAGTTGAACGATGCCGTCATCGTGTCCTTGCGCGAAATCAATGCCCCGATCCCGTCTTCCTGCCGGAGCACCAGACCGCGAAATTCGCGCGCCTCACGCCCCATTCCCAAGCCCTGGGACGCCATCGCCGCGCGCGCCTCGTAGCCGCGAATGAATGTCGCCGGACCTTCCCGGAACACACGTACAAGGCCGCTCACAAACTGGTCGCTGGACAGGAAACTGCGCCGCGAGAACCGGTAGAAGCCCGAAGGAAAGGTGGATTCTGAAACGTGTCCCACCCCCTGACCGACATAGTCGCGCAAGAACGGTCCCGTCATCGGGTCATTGCCCGGTCCGATATTATCCACCGGTTCAAGCAATACGCGGGCGTCAACGGAAAAGAAGGCACAGATCCGGGCCAAAACATCCGGCCTTGGGAAACTTTCGCCCGAGAGGTAGCGGTTGAACTGCGTGCGGTTTATGCCCAATTGACGCGACAGTTCAGAAATGGACGGGTATGGCTTTGCGAGTATACGGAGGTTGGCGCCGAACATACTGCGCAATTCAGATGGTGATCTGGGCGTTTCCGCCATAAAAGCCTCTTTTCGCTGTCATCCGGAAATAGAGGATGACCCTTGCAATGACGCTTGAGCGGCATGGGGTAACGCGAACTGACGCCATATGGCGTCATACCTGACGCTAAACGTATTCAGACGATACTATCATAGACACAAAATGCAAGCGCACGTTGCGGAACTTACCATATCCAATCAGAGAAAAACTGGGTTTATTCAGGAGAGGGCCAACTTTAGGTAGAAATATGATCGGCATTATTTTGTGGAGCGACGCGGCAGATCGTAAAGCCGTCATTTGGTGTGAAGACCAAGGTGACCTCGCCTATTTCTCTGACCCTGACCCGATGGCTGTTCACGAGACATTCTTTGACGTCGGCGATGTCGTTGAATTCGAAGCCAAGACAATGCGCACGATGCGTCTGGCATTGAACCCGCGCTGGGTAAAGCAAAACGCCGGCTCCACTCTGGCAGACGGTCTGCGTTCGGTACCGATGATGCAGGACCATGTCGTGTCCAGCACGGCCAAGGTCATTCCCTTTCGCGTCGAACCTGCGCCACGCGCCCACCGCGCAAAACAAGTTGCACAAAAACGTCTCGGCTGATCACCAAGCCACCACTCACAGTGTCGGAGACGGAAAAGTCTGGTCGAAATTGCACATGTGAGCGCATGCGGATCCGGTATGATGCCCCAAACAGCATCCGGAGATTTGCCCATGCACCGCACCGACCTCAGCCCCGTGCGCCAGCCCATCAGCAACGCCCATGGTCTGCCCAACGCGCACTACACTGATCCGGAGATATTTGACGAGGAACGCGACGCCCTTTTGATGTCGGGCTGGTCCGGTCTTGCCGTGGCCGCAGATGTGCCAGAACCCGGCGATGCGATCCCCCTCAGCTTCCTTGATATTCCTCTGCTCCTGGTGCGCGACCGGGATGGTGACGTGCGCGTCTTTCACAACATTTGCCGCCATCGCGGCATGATCCTCGTCGACGCGCCGCGCAAGATCGAAGGGGCGATCCGCTGCCCCTATCACAGTTGGTGCTATTCGACGAAGGGGCGTCTTGTGTCCACACCGCATGTGGGCGGGCCCGGACAGAACACCGCGGACGGGATTGATCGCGATCTGTTGGGCCTTGTTCCGGTGCGCAGCCACATCTGGCTGGGTGTGGTCTGGATCAACCTGTCCGGAGAGGCCCCCGCCTTTGAAGACGCCAATGCCGATCTGCTGGCCCGGTGGGCCGAGTTTGACAAACCCCTGTATCACGGCGGTGCCGACAGCGCCTTCCAGTTGGAGGTGAACTGCAACTGGAAGCTGGCGGTCGAGAATTACTGCGAAAGCTATCACCTGCCGTGGGTGCATCCCGGGCTGAACAGCTATTCCCGCCTTGAAGATCACTATCACATCGAAGCAGAGGGCCGGTTTTCGGGGCAAGGCACGCTGGTCTATCGTCAACTGACAGACGACAATGGCCAGACCTTTCCCGATTTTGAAGGGTTGAGCGACAAGTGGGACACCGCCTCTGAATACATTACCGCCTATCCCAACGTGCTGCTGGGTGTGCACCGGGATCATGCCTTTGCCATCATTCTGATCCCGCAGGGCCCCGGACGCACCGTCGAACATGTGCACCTGTTCTACGCCCAGCCCGACACCGACCCCGCCTTGCGCGCCAAGAACGCCGAACAATGGAAGACCGTGTTCGAAGAAGACATCTTTGTGGTGGAAGGCATGCAGCGCGGCCGGCATTCGCCGGGATTTGACGGAGGTCGCTTTTCCCCTGCCATGGACGGGCCGACGCACATGTTCCATGCGTGGGTGGCCGAACACATGGCGGTGCACCGCGCGCAAGACAAAGCGGCAGAGTGAGCGATCTGGACACGCGGCTGCTTGCTGCGCATGAGGCCCGTGATGCCCATGAGTTGGTGCTGCTGTATCAGGAGGCCGCAGCCGCCGCAGACAGTGATGACGCCCGCGGGTTTTACCTGACCCATGCCCATGTCTTTGCCTTGGAAATCAACCACCCGGACACGGGGCGTTTGCGCGACGCCCTGATCGGGATGGGACGCGAAGTCCCTCTTTAGCGCGCGCCTGCCGCGATTTGCGCATAGATGTGCCAGGAGGCGTGCCCCAGCCATGGCAGGATCACCAGCAACCCCAGCAATCCCGGCAACATCGCCAGACCCAGCATCGCCACGATCACAGCCGCCCAGCCGATCATCGCGCGGCTGTGCTGGCGCACATAGGCCACGCTGCTGAGTATCGCCGTCATGTAATCGACCTCGCGCGCTAGCAGCAGCGGCAGGCCCAGAACGCACATCGCAAAGAACAGAAAGGCAAAGAGGCCCCCGATCACGGTCCCGAGCGCCATCATCATCAGGCCATCGGGGCTCAGGAACACATCCAGCGATGTGGTCACGTTCACCATAGGCTTCAGACCCAGAAACAGCGCAAAGATCATGTGGCCTAGGAAGAACCAGAACAAAAGCGCCACCACCATCAGCATCGATAGCCACGGTATTTGTCGCCCGCGCTCGACGCGCAAACGGTAGAGTACGGCGCTGAGTGATGCAGGTTCGCCCGCGCCGATGCGCCGCGAGACTTCATAGGTGCCAAGCGCACAAAGGGGCGCGACCAGAGGAAAGCCAAAGACCGCCAAAATCAGCCAGAAGGTGTGCCCGGCCCAGAGCGTCAGCCCCATCAGCAACCACCCTGCCAGCACCGCCGCCGCGCCCGCCAAAAGGCCAAACGTGGGGCGGGACCGAAAATCCGCCCAGCCAAGGCGCAGCGCACGCGCAACGAAACCTTCGGGCGGTGCGTGAAACGGGGGCAGGCCCGCAGGCAGATCCGGGTAGGGATTGGTTTCGGTCATTGCATGCTCCCCCTACGGTTTTGGTGGTCTGCGCCCCGGCCAGCCGGTTGCCGTATGCCACGCCTCGGCCAGTCGCAGCAGTTTTACATCACTGCCCCGTGGCCCAATCAGTTGCAGACCCATGGGCATGCCGTTCGGGCCGCCAAAGCCTGCAGGCACGCAGACCGCAGGCAGGCCGATCAGACTGGCGGGGATCACCACCTCCATCCACCTATGATAGGTGTCCATCGCCGTTCCCGCAATCTCACGCGGCCAGTCGATGTCCACGTCAAAGGGCCACATCTGGGCGGACGGCAACGCAAGCACGTCGTATTGATCAAACAGCGCCGCAGAAGTCTTGAACCAGTCCGAGCGGATGACACTGGCGCGGTGCACGTCCATGGCCGACAGGGCAAGGCCACGCTCGGTCTCCCAAACGGCGGTGTCCTTGAGGTGTTCCCGCGTGTCCGGATCATCATACAGTGGCGCAAGGCTGCCCGCCACGGACCAACTGCGCAGCGTAATCCACGACCCCCACAGCGCATCGCGGTCAAATGGCGCGTTCATGATGTCCACGTGAACGCCGATGTCTGCCATCTGACGCAGCGCGTTCGCACACAGGTCCAGAACCCCCGCCTCCATCGCCAGCGCCCCACCCCAATCGGCCAGCCACCCGATACGCAAGCCCTGCGCGCCTCCACCGATCTGGGGCAGCGTTGGCGCCTGCACCAAGCCATGAGGCTGGCGCGGGTCAAGTCCGGCCATGGTGTCAAGCAAAGCCGCAAGATCACGTGGATTGCGTGCCATCGGACCTTTTGTGGCCAGTTGATGCAGAAAAGTATCGCCCACCGGTTCTGATGGCACCACGCCCCAGCCTGGCCGCATGCCGTAGACATTGTTCCAGCCCGCAGGGTTGCGGAGCGATCCCATCATGTCTGAGCCATCGGCAACACTCAGCATTGATGTGGCAAGGCCAACCCCTGCCCCCCCGGACGATCCCCCGGCGCTGCGCGCATGATCATAGGGATTGCAGGTGGCGCCGAACACCGGGTTGACGCTGTGGGAGCCCAGCCCGAATTCAGGGGTGTTCGTCTTGCCGATGATAATGGCCCCGGCCGCGCGCAAACGGGCGATGGCAACATCATCCGCATCGGCCTGCGCACCCGCAAACAACGGCGACCCCATGGAGGTCGGCAAACCGGCGGCGTTCGCCAAGTCCTTGATCGCCATGGGAATACCATGCAGCCATCCCTGTTTCGGGCTGGCATCTGCCGCTGCCGCCTCGGCCATTAGCGTGTCGGCATCCCGCAGGGACACGATGGCGTTCACAGTACCGTTCACTTCGGCGATACGCGCCAGCGTTGCCGCCATGACGTCCTGCGCCGAAATTTCGCTGGCATCCATTCGCGCCCTGAGGACCAATGCGCCGTCTTCGATCATGTGGCCCCTCCCTGTGCCGGGCGTCTAGTCGCCCTGTGCTTCCGCGCGGCTTTTGCCCGACACGTCCAGCGCAAGGGTTGCGGCCATGAACCCGTCCAGATCGCCGTCCAGCACGCCCTTGGTGTCGGAGGTCTCGAAGTTCGTGCGCAGGTCCTTGACCATCTGGTAGGGCTGCAAGACATAGGACCGGATCTGGTTGCCCCAGCCCGCATCGCCCTTGTTCTCGTGCATCTCGTTCACGGCGGCGTTGCGACGGTCGAGCTCCAATTGGTACAGGCGCGATTTCAGGGCCTTCATGGCGATATCGCGGTTCTGGTGCTGGGACTTTTCGGAACTTGTCACGACAATGCCTGTCGGTGCGTGGGTGATGCGCACGGCCGAGTCGGTGGTGTTCACGTGCTGCCCGCCTGCCCCGGAAGACCGATAGGTGTCGATACGAATATCCGCCGGGTTCACCTCGATCTCGATATTGTCGTCGACCACCGGGTAGACGCCCACGGATGTAAAAGACGTGTGGCGCTTGGCTGCTGAATCAAAAGGGCTGATCCGCACCAGACGGTGGACGCCGGATTCCGACTTCAGCCAGCCATAGGCGTTGGTGCCGCTGATCTTGTAAGTGGCGGACTTGATGCCCGCCTCTTCCCCCGCGGACTCCGACTGCAATTCGACCTTGTAACCCTTTTTCTCCGCCCAGCGAACATACATGCGGGCCAGCATGGACGCCCAGTCACAGCTTTCCGTACCGCCTGCGCCCGAGTTGATCTCAAGGAACGTGTCGTTGCCGTCAGCTTCACCATCCAGCAGCGCCTCCAGCTCCTTTTGCGCGGCAAGCTCCGCCAGCGCCTTCAACGCGGCCTCCGCCTCGGCGATAACCTCGGCGTCTTCTTCCATCTCGCCCAACTCGATGAGTTCGATATTGTCGGCCATGTCCTGAGAAATGCGGCCGTGCACGTCAAGTGCATCCACCAGCATCTGCCGGTCGCGCATCAGTTTTTGGGCGGCCTCGGGATTGTCCCACAGGTTCGGGTCCTCGACACGGGCGTTGAATTCTTCAAGGCGGTGCTGGGCAGTATCGATGTCCAGACGCTGCGCCAGCAACTCCACCGATTTCTCGATCTCGGTCACGATGTTCTGTATTTCGGCGCGCATCACATATCCCTTACCTGGCGAGCCTGTGAAATAGCCCAAGCCCCAGCGCGCCACAAGCATCCTTCATCTTGCCAGATAAACTTCGGGGGACGCGCGTCAGCGCGGGGGGCTGGTCCCCTGCCCGGCCTGTCACATGCGATGTCAGTAAAGCCCGCCTGAACTCAAAGAGCCAAAGCTGGCCTTGGGCCCGACGACGGCCTTGCGGCCCGTGGACGTGGTGACTTCACGCCCGCTGTTTGCAACTTCCTCCACAAGCGGCAGGTCGGCCCCCATGGCAAAGCCACCGTCAAAGGCCAGACCAAAGATCGGGTCTTCGCCAGAGCGGAAATACTCGGCCACGACGTTTGGTCCGCTCGCATCATCGCTGAGACGGGCACCGGTAAAGCGGTCGATCTTGATGAAATACCCGCCCGGAGGGACCTCAAACGCGCCGCCGCCGTATTTCTGGATCGCCTCGGACATAAAGGCCTGAAACACCGGGCCGCACATGCCCCCACCGGACGCACCACGCCCAAGGCTGCGGGGCTGGTCGTAGCCGATATAGCACCCGGCGGCGATGTTGCTGGAAAAGCCGACAAACCACACGTCCTTGGCATCGTTCGTGGTGCCGGTCTTGCCTGCAATCGGAACGGGCAGGTTCACGGTCCGTGCTGCGGTACCACGCTCGACCACCCCTTCCATCATCGACGTCAACTGGTACGCTGTGATCGGGTCCATGATCTGGGCGCGATTGGACGCAATGCGTGGGCCAAAACCCGCATCAAGGCTCGCCAGTTGCGTACAATCATTGCAGACCCGTTCGTCGTGACGATAGACCGTGCGCCCGAACCTGTCCTGCACCCGGTCCACCAGCGTGGGCTGCACCCGCTCGCCACCGTTGGCAAACATCGCATAGGCCGACACCATCTGATAGAGCGTTGTTTCTTCGGACCCCAGCGAGTTGGCGAGGAAGGGCGACATGTAGTCATAGACGCCGAAGCGTTCCGCGTAAGACGCCACGGTGTCCATCCCCACCTCTTCGGCAAGACGGATGGTCATGAGGTTCCGCGACCGTTCAATCCCGGTGCGCAAGGGTGTGGGTCCGTAAAACTTGTTGGACGAATTGCGCGGCCGCCACAGGCCTTGCGGGGTGTTGATCTCGATCGGGGCGTCCACGACGATGGTCGCAGGGGTATAGCCGCTGTCCAGAGCCGCGGCGTAAACGAAGGGTTTGAAGGACGATCCCGGCTGCCGTTTGGCCTGTGTCGCGCGGTTGAACACCGAATGCTGGTAGCTGAACCCGCCCTGCATCGCGATCACGCGGCCAGTGTCCACGTCCATCGCCACAAAGCCGCCCTGCGCTTCGGGCACCTGCCGCAGGGACCAGCGGATAAAGGCCCCGCCATCGTCTTCGGGCGACTTCTTTGACAATTTCGAAGTGGGCGACGTGGTGCACGTGCGTGCCATGACCGAAGACGATG